>NZ_JBDGDD010000002.1:0-188660 GCF_040909065.1 Ruminococcus sp. RTP21359st1_H3_RTP21359_211015 | reverse complement strand
TCCTGCGACGACTTAAACGTGCAGCTAGCTGCACGTTTAAGTCGAACAAACAACCGTCCTATGCGTCCCCTCAAATGATTTTCGCCTATCGAATTTCTTAATAATAGTGTCCAATATGATTGACAAACCTACACGAAAAGCAGCGGACAGAAGTCTATCCGCTGTAAAAAACATATATCAGAAGTGCATCTGGTCAGGGTCTTCGATATCCTTTGCAAAACAGCCTGCAACAGGTATCGTTTTGCTGCGATATTTTGAAAGGCCTGCTGCTGTCTCATCGTCAACGATAAATGCCTTATCAACAACTGCATTCTTCGCTTTAAGTGTCATGACCTGAACGCCTATAGTATCTCTCGTAGACTTAGGCATAAGAAGCGCAGTATCAAATATCATCGCTCTTCCGTTAGTTGTGCGAAGCATTATCTCAGCGTTATCCTGCACAAAGAACATTCCCACAAGCTTAGCCTTTGCAGAATAAGCGTTGGCAAGCTTCTTTCTGTTGGTCTTTGTTTCATAGGCATTGAGCGGAACTTTTGCCACCTTTCCGTTTCCAAAACAGAATATCATATAGCCCGAATAATCTACAGTATTCACCATGGACACAACGCCCTCACCGTCATCAAAACCAAGCTTTGCAGGAATATAGTCGCCAAGAGAGCTTGCCTTTGTGTCGGCAAACTGCGATACCTTGGTCTTATACACAGCCGCCTTGTCTGAGAAGAACAGAAGCTCCGTTTTGTTGGTGCTTTCCATTTCCTGAAGCGGACCGTCGCCCTCTTTATACTTCTGCTCGCTTGCCATTCTCAGTGATTGCGGAGTACATTTCTTGAAATAACCGCTTTGAGATAGGAAAAGCTTGCAGGCGTAGTCAGGGATATCGTCCTCTATGTCTATCTCCTCGATATCAGTCTTATAATAGAACTGAGTTTTTCTTGGCTGACCATACTTCTTTGAAACTTCCTTTAATTCGGAAATGATGATATTCTTTATTTTTCTGTCGCTTCCAAGAATATCTTCAAGCTCTGCGATAGCCTTTTCAAGATCCTCAGTTTCGGCAGTTCTTTTGAGGATATACTCACGGTTAAGGTGTCTGAGCTTTATTTCAGCCACATAATCTGCCTGTATCTCGTCAATGCCGAATCCAACCATAAGGTTAGGAACGACCTCTGTTTCTTCTTCCGTTTCTCTGATTATTTTTATAGCCTTGTCTATATCAAGGAGTATCTTTCCAAGACCTTTCAGGAGGTGGAGCTTGTCTTTCTTCTTTGCAAGGTCAAAGCTTGTTCTGCGTCGAACGCAATCCATTCTGAACGCTACCCATTCTTTAATTATATCATAAACGCCCATTATTCTTGGATAGCCGTGAACAAGTATATAGAAATTGCATGAATACGAGTCCTGAAGCGGCGTCAACTTATAAAGCTTTTGCATAAGCTTGTCAGGGTCTACGCCCTTTTTGATATCTATACCTATTTTCAGACCGTTAATGTCCGTTTCATCACGGATATATGATACCTCTCTTATCTTGCCTGCCTTAACGAGAGCAATTATCTTCTCGATTATTGCTTCAACTGTGGTAGTGGCAGGTATCTCAACGATCTCAAGACACCTTGACTCCTTGTCATACTGATATTTTGCTCTCAGCTTAACAGAGCCTTTTCCTGTGCGGTATATCTTATCAAGCTCCTCCTCATCATATAGAAGTGAAGCACCGCCCGGAAAGTCAGGTCCTTTCAGCGTTTCAAGAGCGTTGAAATCAGGATTTTTCATAAGTCCGATAGTTGTCTCGCAAACCTCGCTGAGATTGAACGGACAAACTGATGAAGCCATAGAAACACCGATACCAACGTTGGCATTAACAAGTATTGACGGGTAAGTAGCAGGAAGCAAGGTCGGCTCTGTGGTGGTGTTATCATAGTTAGGAACAAAATCAACAGTGTCCTTGTCTATATCTCCGAAAAGCTCCTGACAGATAGGCATAAGCTTTGCCTCAGTGTATCGAGAGGCAGCATACGCCATATCTCTTGAATATGCCTTACCGAAGTTACCCTTACTCATTACATATGGGTGCAAAAGCGCTTCATTGCCCTGTGAAAGTCTTACCATGGTTTCATATATAGCGCCGTCGCCGTGAGGATTGAGCCTCATGGTCGCACCAACGATATTGGCAGACTTTGTGAGCTTTCCGTTTAAAAGTCCCATTTTATACATGGTATAAAGCAGTTTTCTGTGTGAGGGCTTAAAGCCGTCTATCTCAGGGAACGCTCTTGATACCAAAACGCTCATGGCATATGGCATATAGTTCTTTTCAAGAGACATTGTTATCTTTTCGTCTGCAACAAGTCCTGCACCCTCGATATATGCGTTGTTATTTGGTTTAGCAGTCTTTTTAGGCTCTGCCTTTTTTCTTGCCATAAAATCTATCCTTTCATAAAGTTCGTAAGGTCGGTGCACTTTTTGCCTGTATACTGCATAGCGATCCTGCTTTCGGGATCGGCGTCAAACATATACAGCACCGCAATAAAAATAAATTCAAGTGGTTTCATAAGGATATAGACCACATCAGCACGCAATTTCGTCGATATATGCTGTGAAATGGGATATCCGTGTTTATCGTAAAAGCTTCTCACACATTTGTGAAAACGTGGAAGCTTATCCTGTATAAGCTCTTCAAATGCGTTTGCAACACAAAGCTGTCTGTTCACAACTATCTTATCCCCACGCCGCAGACCCATTCGCTGAGGTTTGACGAGCTTAGCGTGTCCCCCTGCCGCAACTGTGCAAAGATAATGCCCTTGTGAGTAATCAGGCGGCGGAGGTATCTGCTGAGAAAACGTCCAATCGGCTGTTTCCGTGAAAGCCTTTACTATGCTGTCAGGGCGCTGTCCAAATAAAACAAATATCAAAAGCATCACCGCAAGGAGCGGTATCATTGCCACAAAGCTGATAAGATACCAACCAAGGCTTTTTGTGAGAAGCTTATTAAGCCAGCCCATAAAGCCGCTTTTCTCCGCCGAATTGCTGAGATATCCCGTCTGCGCCTTTATTTCACGGCGAATGAGCCTTACGGACATAAGTATATAATTCATTGGAAAAACCAACATCATCACCGTGAAAAAGTTATCCATATTCTTCAAAAGCTGTATCACCAGCAGTATATCAAGCACATTGCCCATATACACCCCTGCAATGAGCATAGCCGCAAACAACGGCGGTTTTCTCTTTGTTATAACACTCAACAGTACAATGCACACCATAGCTATAAAAAACAGGAAGAAAAAACTAAACCTATACTCCCCTGCTATGGGTGTATGAAATTCCCCATGAACAGTTAGAGGAACATCATATTCAACGCCAAGACCTAACCCGTCAAGGTCAAAAACAGACAGCAGCGAACCGATTACCACCGTCAGCACATCAAACAGCGGTCTGTCCAATTCTTTAGGTGCATTCTCAAAAAGCCTTATAGCATTTATTACTGTGAAAAACAATGGAAGTCCAACACATATCACAAGCGCAGACGACCATATAAAAATTGCGTCCATAATGCTCTCCCCTCAAACAGCTTATGAAATATCCGCCATATCAAGATAATCAACACCATTATTGGTGATGAAATCTTTTCTGCCCTGCAAGTCGTCGCCAAGGAGCATATCGAACATCCATTGTGTCTGCTCGATATCGTCAGGTTCTATCTTTATAAGACGTCTTGTGGCAGGGTCCATTGTCGTAAGGCTCATCATCTCCGCCTCGTTCTCGCCAAGACCTTTTGAACGCTGGATATCAAATTTTTTATTGCCTATCATTTTGAGTATCTTCGTCTTTTCGTTCTCGTCATACGCAAAGTAAGTCTTGTCGGAAGTCGTTATCTCAAAGAGCGGTGACTCCGCAATATAAACATATCCTTTTTCAATAAGGGTCGGCACAAGTCTGTAAAGCATTGTGAGTATAAGCGTTCTGATATGGAAGCCGTCAACATCGGCATCAGTACAGATAACTATTTTGTTCCAGCGTAGGTTGTCGAGATTGAACATGGATATCTCCTTGTTCTTGCCCGTCTTGACCTCAACTCCGCAGCCTATGACTTTTATAAGATCTGTGATTATCTCGTTCTTGAAAATCTTATCATAGTCAGCTTTCAAACAGTTGAGTATCTTTCCTCTTACAGGGATAACAGCCTGAAACTCTGCATTTCTTGCCATTTTTACAGAACCGAGCGCCGAGTCGCCCTCCACGATATAAAGCTCACGCTGAGAAAGGTCTTTTGAACGGCAGTCAACGAATTTCTGCACCTGATTTGAAAGATCGATAGAACCTGCAAGCTTTTTCTTCAGGTCTATTCTTGACTTCTCAGCCTTTTCACGGCTTCTCTTGTTTACAAGAACCTGCTCTGCTATCTTCACCGCTTCGTCAGGATTTTCAATAAAGTATATCTCGAGATTGTGCTTCAAGAACTCTGTCATGCACTCCTTGATAAACTTGTTTGTGATAGCTTTCTTTGTCTGATTGGCATATGAAGTCTGTGTAGAAAATGAACTTGAAACAAGCACCAAGCAATCCTCGATATCCTGAAAAGTAATAGGCTTTTCGTTTTTCAGATACTTATTGTTGCTTTTGAGATAAGCATTTATCTGAGATGTGAAAGCACTCTTTACAGCGTCCTCCGGTGAGCCACCATGTTCCAGAAAGCTTGAATTGTGATAATATTCAAGACATTTTACCTGATTAGAGAAAGTGAATGCCACAGAAAGCTTTACCTTATAATCGTCCTTGTCCTCACGGTCACGACCCTTGCGGTCGCCTGTGAAAAACTGCACTGAGGTCAGAGGCTTTTCACCTGCTATCTCTGCAACATAATCGGCGATACCATTCTCATAATAGAACGTCTTTTCTTCAAAAGAATTGTTCTCACGCTGTATACGCAGGATAAATGTGATATTAGGGTTTACTACAGCCTGCTTTTTCAGAACGTCCTCAAAATATTCGTTCTCAATTTTTATATCAGTGAAAACTTCAAGGTCAGGTCGCCAATGTGTCTTTGTACCTGTCTTTTTCTGCTTTGTTTCTTCCTTTTTAAGACCGCCAACGTTTCTTCCCTTTTCAAAATGCAGGTCATACTTATATCCGTCACGGAAAACCTCGACGTCCATAAACTCAGATGAATACTGCGTCGCACAAGCACCTAGTCCGTTAAGACCCAACGAATATTCATAGTTATCTCCGCCGTTATTATTATACTTGCCGCCTGCATAAAGCTCGCAGTAAACAAGCTCCCAGTTATATTTTTTCTCACGCTGGTTATAGTCAACAGGACAACCACGTCCGAAGTCTTCCACCTCGATAGAATCGTCATTGTACTTTGTAACGATTATCTTATCGCCATGACCGTCACGAGCCTCGTCTATAGAGTTTGAAAGAATTTCAAAAACAGAATGTTTACAGCCCTCAAGTCCGTCAGAGCCGAATATTACAGCAGGACGCTTTCTTACTCTGTCCTCCCCCTTAAGAGATACTATATCTTCATTTGTATATTCCTTTTTATTTGCCATTTCTCATTTCCTTTCTTACGGATCTGAAGAATTTTTTACATACAAATTATATTATAACACAAAGTCAACGATTTTGTAAATACATTAATTAAACATTTTTCAGAGCAAAGCCGAACATTTGTTTTGTTACTAATAAACAAAAACACAGGCTATTGATTATTTGAAAAAAATATTATATAATATAGGTAGCTTAAAAAATCGGAGGACAAAATGGATATTACGATAAATGCACCGCTGACCGAAAGCAACTCAAACTCTGCCAAAGCAATGTCCCTTAACAATGGGCTGATATGGTTCATATGCTTTGTTCCGCTTATCGGCTTGTTTCTTGAAAACTATGCAAACTCTGCCACTGCAGGAGCATTTCTTTGGATACTTGTTCCGCTGTTCATGATAGGCTGTTCCATTGCAGATTGCAAACAGCTTATAAAGCATGGCATTGATGCTGCACACCTTTTCAAATGGGTATGGCTAACACCTTTTTATGTTTATAAGCGTGAAAAGCTTTGCGGCAGAGAGCTTTATAAAGCAATAATGTGTGGATTTTTCATTATTGCTGCACTGTTCATGAATGGTTTTACGCAGAGCATAAAAATAAACAACGACTATATGCTCGTATCCGCACAGAACAGTTATGTGCAAAGCCTTGACAACTTTTCGGGAAATTCAGCAAAGATAATCGGTGAGTGCATAGCTTCTTATATAGGTGAGGACGCAAAGTGGGATTGCACAAAGAACGGTCACAACTACACAGTAACAGTAAAAGGCAAACATGGCTCTGATAACTACACTATTTCCTTTTTAATAGTATATGACGGCTTCACCTACAGAAAATTCACCATTACAGACGTAATAAAAAATAAAGTATCACTCCGTGACGATGAATTTAGTGCTGTATGCAAAGAGATATTTACAGAAGATAAAAGCGATACCGACAGTAGCAATGAAGAAAGTTCAAATTCACAAACAGAATAATTTCATGAGCGGACTTTGTTCCGCTCTTTTTGTTGTCAGTATATATAAATGTGTACTAGCAGATATCGCACGATTTGTGTATATGCACAAAGGTGATAAATTTGTCACTTTTTTATTGACTTTGCAAGGCGAAAGTGATATTATTGTCACATAAGGTGATAAATAAATCACCTTGTATATGCAGCTGTTTAAATCACAAATGAAAGAAGATGTAAAAATGAATGACAAAACGAAGATAAAAACAGACAAAATATCATACAAAAAGTATTACAGACAGATGGGTATTTTGGGCACACTGGGTGGAGCGATGTGGATATTCTATTGGATTATGGAAAAGGTGCTGCCTGCGATAAAGAAAGGGCACACACTTACCAATGCGATAAACCTTATCGTATCTTTGGGAACGCTTGCACTGATCGCCATATGCATAACAAAGATGATATCCACGGCCGACAAAAGAGATACAAATGACGAGCTTACTCAGCAGACAACAGCAAAGGTCAATCAAACTTTTATAACATTCCTGTTCACGATTGCCTGCCTGTTTATTTCAGTTATGACTTTGTTTTCCGATATTTTAGGAAGATTTAAGGTCACACTAAACGAATATGTTATAACGGGCTTGATATGGTTTTGCTATGCGGTGTACAATTTTATAGGGCTGTATTTTGAAAGTAAGTTCGATGATGATGAGAACTAGAGGGATAAAAATGAAAGAGAAAAAAGAAAAGAAAAAGATAACTCTGAGAGAATATCACAAAAAGCGTATGGCAACAGGAATTGCAATACTTGTCACAGAGATATTTGAAAACACTGTGGAGCATTACAAGCTTGATAATACAACATGGGCGACGGTGATATTCGTTGTGTTGGCTGCTATGACGGCTTTATTTGCAGTAATATGGCTGTATGCAAGCTGTCAGAAAGTTGACAAAGAGGATGAAATGGCAAAAGAAAATATGCTCAAGGCACATCAAAGTATCACAAAAATGTTTTTGATAATATTAGCAGTGGCGATCTTTATATCAATGTTCTGGGAAGGAAGTATAACCATAAAGATAAACAGCGACAGACTATATCAAGTATGGTTTATATTCTGGTTCAGTTACATGACCCTTGAAAGCGGATTTTTCCTCCACCATGAGGGCAAGCTCAGCACCGATGAGGAGGACGAGTAATGCCGGAGCTAAAAACAAAACTCAAGGAATATCGTGCCAAGCTTGACATGAAGCAGGGTGACCTTGCCGAAAAAGTGGGCGTCAGGCGTGAAACTATCATACGTCTTGAAAAAGGACAATACAATCCGTCCCTAAAGCTTGCAATGGATATTGCAAAGGTATTTGGTGTATCTATAGAGGATATTTTTTCATTTGAAGATGAAAAAAGCTGAAAATACAGTAAAGCAGACGGTTTGCAGGATTTTGGTGCAGAAGAAAAGCATATACTGAAAATGCAAATACAAGCATATAAATACATATTCTAATGTAGATAGGGAAATATTGAATATACGTTGCTTATGCTATGATTATCTTTAGCTTACGCCATATTACTGTGTATATTAGTGTAAAAGGCAAAAGTGAAATGAATTGTGAGAAATCGAGAGAAATGGAGCAAATCGAAGAGAATTAAAGAGAATGAGGGATATAAATTAAAAATTCAGCGTTTTGGCTATTGACAAATCTCAAAAGTAGTAGTACAATAGACAACGTTGTGAGTTCACAGGGCGAAAATGCGGCTGTGAACAGACTTTTTAAAATTCTGAATGGAGGAAATAATATGTCAACTTATATGCCAAAAGCAGGCGACATTACTCGCACATGGTATATTCTCGACGCTGAAGGTCAGTCACTCGGTAGAGTTGCTGCTAAGGCTGCTCACATTCTTCGTGGCAAGCACAAGCCAACTTACGCACCACACGCTGACTGCGGCGACCATGTAATCATCATCAACACAGATAAGGCTGTTCTCACAGGCAAGAAGCTTGATCAGAAGTCTTACAAGTGGCACACAGGCTGGATCGGCGGTCTTAAGGAGATCAAGTATTCAGATATGATGGCTAATCAGTCAGACAGAGCTATGACAATTGCTGTTGAGGGTATGCTCCCTAACAACACACTTGGCAGAGCTGCTGCAAAGAGACTCAGAGTATACAAGGGTGCTGAGCATAATAATGCTGCTCAGAAGCCTGTTAAATACGAACTGTAAGGAAGGAGCAATTTAGATGTACGAATCAAAGCAGCCATATTTCTATGGCACAGGTAGAAGAAAACATTCTGTTGCCCGTGTTCGTGTTTACGAGGGTACAGGTAAGATCACAATCAACGGCAGAGACATTGACGATTACTTCGGTCTTGAGACACTCAAGCTCATCGTTCGTCAGCCATTTGCTGTAACAGATACAATGGATAAGTACGATATCGTTTGCACAGTAACAGGCGGTGGAGTAACAGGTCAGGCTGGTGCAATCAGACATGGTCTTTCAAGAGCTCTTCTTCAGGCTAGCGATGAGTTCAGACCTCTCCTCAAGAAGGAAGGCTTCCTCACTCGTGACCCAAGAATGAAGGAAAGAAAGAAATACGGTCTCAAAGCAGCTCGTCGCGCTCCGCAGTTCAGCAAGCGATAATCGACTGCTCAGACTATATCAAAATGCTTCAAAAAGCCCGGAAAATCAAGGTTTTCCGGGCTTTTGCTATATCTAAACGGGCTGATATGGTTTGACCAAATTTGGCAAAACGAGAGCCGATTTCATCCAATTTTTAGTGGTCCGCAAGTGGTTAACTGGCTAAAAAGAGGGCAAAAAGAGGGGGAAGTGGTTCCCAAAGTGGTTAACCGAGAGCCGATTTTTGGGGTGCTTTTCAGCCCTCCTTCCCCTCGTTTTTTGGCTGTGGCAGTTTGGCATAGTTTGAGCTAATTTGAATAATTGAATATGAATTTGATGTAGCACACAGTATAAATGCTGGGTGCTTTTTTCATTTCAGGAACTCGTATTCCGGCGATAGAAAGAGCCGTCACTTCACTGTTAATTTTGAAGTGGCGGCTTTTTCTATTTCCAGAAACAACAGCAACAATCAGAAATGAGGTGAAGTCATGAACACACAAATCATCGCCATCGCCAACCAGAAAGGCGGCGTTGGCAAAACAACAACCTGTGCGAACTTGGGAATAGGTCTGGCACAGGCCGGAAAGAAAGTGCTTCTGATCGACGGGGACCCGCAAGGAAGCCTGACAATCAGCTTGGGAAATCCGCAACCAGACAAGCTGCCATTTACACTGTCGGATGCAATGGGCAAAATTCTGATGGATCAGCCTATACGCCCCGGAGAAGGTATTCTGCATCATGCAGAAGGCGTTGACCTGATGCCTGCGGATATTCAGCTTTCCGGTATGGAGGTTTCTTTGGTAAACGCCATGAGCCGTGAAACGATTTTACGGCAATATCTGGACACACTGAAGGGACAATATTCCCATATCCTGATTGACTGTCAGCCCTCGTTGGGGATGCTTACGGTCAATGCGCTGGCGGCTGCTAACAGGATCATAATTCCCGTTCAGGCAGAGTATCTGCCCGCCAAAGGACTGGAACAGCTTCTATCTACGGTCAGTAAGGTGAAACGGCAGATCAATCCAAAGCTCCAGATTGACGGTATCCTGCTGACGATGGTGGATAACCGCACCAACTTTGCAAAAGAGATTGCTGCTTTGCTGCGGGACACCTATGGAAGTAAAATCAAAATCTTTGGAACGGAGATTCCACACTCTGTCCGTGCAAAGGAAATCAGCGCAGAGGGAAAAAGTATTTTCGCCCATGACCCTGGCGGCAAGGTGGCAGAGGGGTATCGAAATCTGACGAAGGAGGTGTTGAAACTTGAAAAGCAGCGCGAAAAAAATAGAGCTGGCCTCGGTAGATGATCTGTTCTCCACCGAAGAAGGCCGTCAGGATGCAAAGCTGGAAAAGATTCAGGAGATTCCGCTGTCTGAACTGCATCCCTTTAAGAACCACCCATTCAAAGTCAAGGATGACGAAGCCATGATGGAGACCGCTGACAGTATCAAGCAGTATGGCGTTCTGGTTCCGGCGATTGCTCGACCGGACCCGGAGGGCGGTTATGAGCTGGTAGCCGGACACCGGCGGCACAGAGCCAGTGAGCTGGCAGAAAAGGAGACCATGCCGGTCATTGTTCGGGATTTGGATGATGATGCCGCCACGATCATTATGGTTGACAGCAACCTGCAACGAGAAAGCCTGCTTCCCAGTGAAAGGGCCTTTGCCTATAAGATGAAACTGGATGCCATTAAGCACCAAGGAGCCAGGACGGATTTAACCTCGGCCCAAGTTGGGCCGAAGTTGACTGCGGCAGAAAAAATCGCGGAGAACAGTCCAGATAGCAAATCACAGATTAAAAGATTTATCCGTCTGACCGAGCTGATTCCCGAACTGCTGGACATGGTGGATGAAAAGAAAATTGCCTTAAATCCTGCTTATGAGCTGTCCTTCCTCAAAAAAGAGGAACAGAGGGATTTGCTGGATGCAATGGACAGCGAACAGGCTACCCCTTCTCTTTCTCAAGCCCAGCGGCTCAAGAAATACAGTCAGGAGGGGCATCTGACCCTTGATATGATGCGTGTCATCATGGGTGAGGAAAAGAAAAGCGATCTGGACCGAGTGACATTTACCTCTGACACCTTGCGGAAGTATTTTCCTAAAAGCTATACGCCCCAGCGGATGCAGGAAACCATCATCAAGCTGCTGGAGGCATGGCAGAAAAAGCGTCAGAGAGACCAGGAACGATGAAAGGAGCCGCCTATGAGGGATATTTCAGCCCGTGAGCTGAAAGGACACAACATTCTCGCCGTAGAGAGGTTTTGGGATAACACCCGCTGGATGATTGAGTTTTTCGTCCTGCGTCCCAGCACAGCTTACGGCAGCCCCGGAGAGGAAATGCGGCTGTTTTTGACCGAGGACGGGTATCAGGCTGCCCTGCAAAGCCAGCAGCGTCGGGAGATCAAGATCAAGCGTTACGCTCGTGTGATTGAGGGACATATCCTCGATTTCAAACCGGGAAAACGCCGCCGCTCATAAACCCATACAACGAAAGGAAAGGAATGACTATGTGTACGGTAAAGGAAATTCAAGAAGCAATCCGGGAAGATTGCAAATCTCAGTATGACATGGAATCAACGGATATTGACCGAGTGATGCAAACACTTCCTTTTGCCCAGGAGGAGCCATTTACAGAGGCGCGTCCTCGAAAGCCGCTGTTTTGGTTCTATGCAAGAAAATTTGAAAAGTGTTGAACACCGCAATTCTTTGGAATGAGGATTGCGGTTTTTTTGTACCCAAAATTCGGAAGGAGTGAGGTCGATGGCCGTTTTTCGCATTGAACGGACCCGTGATTATACTGTGATGAGCAATCATCATTTACGAAATGCAAACCTGTCGTTAAAAGCCAAGGGGCTGCTTTCCATGATGCTGTCTTTGCCAGAGGACTGGAATTACACCACCCGTGGTCTTGCAAAGATCTGTAAGGAGGGCGTGGATGCCATAGGCGCTGCGTTGCGGGAATTGGAGGCCGCCGGTTATATTGTACGGCACAAGTTGCGTGACCGGCAGGGACGCATCAGCGATACAGAGTATGTCATATACGAGCAGCCACAGCTTAGAAAACCGGATACGGATTCACCAGATACGGAAAACCCGTATATGGATAAACCGGATACGGAAAAGCCCGCAGAATTAAATATAGAGAAATCTAATACTCAAAAACAAAATATTTATGGATCAAGTACCGATTCCATTCCCTTCCGGGATTGCGCGGCAGATTGTCTGCCGGAACGGAAAGGAAGGGATGCGATGTCACTCACAGAGATAGAGAGTTATCGGGAATTGATTCAGGAGAATGTCGGGTATGAATACCTGTGTCAGCAGTATGAAACTTATCGGGAGGATTTGGATGAGATTGTGGAGCTAATCGTGGAAACGGTCTGTGCAAAGCGAAAGACCACCCGTATTGCAGGAAGTGATTTTCCGCATGAAATCGTTCGTTCCAGGTTCTTGAAGCTGGATAACTCGCACATTGAGTTTGTCATGGACTGTTTACAGAAGAACACCACGGAAATTCGCAACATGAAGCAGTATCTTCTGACCGTTCTGTTCAATGCACCGACCACGATAAGCAATCATTACACCTCACAAGTAAATCACGATCTGTATGGCGGCTGGTAAATGGTCGCTTTTTTATTGCCCGGAACTGCCGGGAGAAAGGAGCAAGCATGATGTCTGAGGGAAAGACCATAGGGCAGCTGATGGAAGAAATGCGGGCAAAGGCAGGAGCGCAGAATTATCACGGTCATGGATATATGGATCTCCAGCGTTTTGCGGATGACACCCGGCACATGATTATTTTTGATGTGCTGACGAACGATTCCCCTGTTGGCTGGAAAGGCGAACGAACCCGCCTGTTCCTGTCGGATACCGGTTATGAAAAAGCACTGGATAGTCAGGAAAAGGGGCAGATTAAGATTTTGAGCCACGCAAAGGTACGTCAGGGCAATCTGCACTATGACCGTTCTGACCAGTTACGCTAAGGAGGGTGGTATGAAGCGTTATCTTCTGCGGCGGCTGGTGGTTCCGCCTTAGCAAAAAAAGAGATTCCCTGCAAACTTCGTGGAAAGGAGGCGAGAAAATGCAGGAAGAAGTGGAAAACAGAACTTTGACGCTGGTTGTCAGTGGAACAAAGTTTACCGGCAGAATGTTTAAGGCTGCCATAAGCAAGTACATGGCACATCGCAAGGAAAAGAAGCTGGAAAAACAGAGAAGCCGTGATGCGCCGGTTGTTCCGCATGGAAAACAGACTGTGAAGCAGCTTGTCGGGCAGAATCAGGGAATATCCAACATTGAGATCACAGACCCCTCTATCAAGGAGTTTGAGAAAATCGCCCGGAAATATGGTGTGGATTATGCGGTGAAAAAGGACCGCAGCAGTTCTCCGCCAAAGTACCTGATTTTTTTCAAAGGCCGTGATGCAGATGCTCTGACAGCAGCTTTTACAGAGTACACCAACAAAAAGGTCAAAAAGGCAACGAAAACAGAGCGCCCGTCCGTACTGGCAAAACTTAACCAGTTCAAAGAGATGGTTAAAAATGCTGTGGTGGATCGCACCAAGCGAAAGGAGCTGGAACGATGAAAAAGACATTGGACATCAAAAAGCTCATTTTGCTGAATATGCCGTATATCCTGATGGGACTGTTTGCTACCAATTTTGGAGAGGCATGGCGAATGGCACAAGGGGCGGATGCTTCAGAAAAGTTTCTTTCGCTGATTGCGGTTCTGCCTGGGGCGCTGGAAAGTTTCTGGCCAAGCCTGCATCCATTGGACTTGTTGGTAGGGCTGTGTTGTGGAGGCAGTCTGAGGCTGGCGGTGTATCTTAAAAGCAAGAACGCCAAGAAATATCGACATGGTTTGGAATATGGTTCGGCCCGCTGGGGAACCCGTGAGGATATTGCACCTTACGTTGATCCTGTATTTCAGAACAATGTGATTCTGACGAAAACGGAGAGCCTGACCATGAACAGTCGCCCCAAGGACCCCAAGACTGCCAGAAACAAAAATGTACTGGTGATTGGCGGCTCCGGTTCCGGTAAGACCCGATTCTGGCTGAAACCCAACCTGATGCAGATGCACAGCTCCTATGTTGTGACGGACCCGAAAGGAACAATTCTGGTGGAGTGTGGAAAAATGCTCCAAAGGGGCGCACCCAAGCTGGGGAAGGACGGAAAGCCCATGAAGGATAAGCACGGCAAGGTCATTTATGAGCCGTACCGAATCAAGGTCCTAAATACCATCAACTTCAAGAAGTCCATGCACTATAACCCCTTTGCATACATCCACTCGGAAAAGGATATTTTGAAGCTGGTGACAACGCTGATCGCTAATACAAAAGGCGAGGGCAAGGCCGGAGATGATTTCTGGGTCAAGGCGGAAACATTGCTGTATTGCGCGTTGATCGGATATATCCACTATGAAGCTCCGGTGGAGGAGCAAAACTTCTCCACCCTCATCGAGTTCATCAACGCCATGGAAGTCCGGGAGGATGACGAGGAGTTCAAAAATCCTGTAGACCTGATGTTTGATGCACTGGAATCGGAAAAGCCAAACCACTTCGCAGTGCGGCAGTATAAGAAATATAAGCTGGCAGCCGGTGTTGTATGCTCTAAAAGACTTCTTAATCAAGCGGTTGGGAAGTCTCTTAGAACACACAACCTAAAACCGAAGAAAGGAGCGCAAGTTATGAGAAAAAACGAGAAAATCACTGCTCTGTACGAACGACTGAGCCGTGATGACTTTGGCAAAGATGATGACCAACAGCGTGAGAGCAATTCCATTTCCAATCAAAAAGCTATGTTGGAGGAGTTCGCCGCACGGCAGGGCTTTACAAACATTGTCCATTTCACAGACGATGGCATTAGCGGCACCTGCTTTGACCGCCCCGGATTTTTGGCAATGATGAAAGAGGTTGAAGCCGGGAATGTGGAGTACCTGTGTATCAAGGACATGAGTCGCATGGGTCGTGACTATCTGAAAGTCGGTCAGATTATGGAAATCCTGCGTCAGCGTGGCGTTCGCCTTATCGCCATCAATGACGGCGTGGACAGTGCCAGAGGGGACGATGATTTTACCCCATTCCGCAACATCATGAACGAGTATTATGCCAGAGACACCAGCCGTAAAATCCGTTCCACTTTCCAGTCCAAAGGCAAGTCCGGCAAGCACCTTACAGGCACGGTCATTTACGGCTATCTCTGGAACGAAGCCAGAGACCAATGGTTGGTTGACCCCGAAGCCGCTGATGTGGTCAAGCGCATCTTTGCCATGACGATTGACGGCTACGGTCCGTATCAGATCGCCAGCAAACTGAAATCGGAAAAGGTGCTTATTCCGTCTGCTTACCTTGCCCAACACGGCGAGGGCGTGAACAAAAACAAGACTTTCAAAGATGTGTACGGCTGGGGTTCTTCCACCATCTGCAACATTCTTGAAAAGCGTGAATATCTGGGACACACCATCAACTTCAAGACCCGAAAGCACTTCAAGGACAAGAAAAGCCATTATGTCCCGGAGGACGAATGGACGATTTTCGAGAATACCCATGAAGCTATCATTGACCAGCAGACCTTTGACCTTGTGCAGAAAATCCGTGGGAATGTCAGACGCTACCCGGACGGCTGGGGCGAAGCAGCTCCCCTCACGGGCTTGCTTTATTGTGCCGATTGCGGCGGCAAGATGTATGTCCACCGTACCAACAACGGCAAGCGTATTTCTCAATATACCTGTTCCCAATACAGCAAAGTCCCAGTTGGAAAGCTCTGCACGACACAGCACCGTATCAATGAAGATGTGGTACTGTCCCTTGTTTCCGAAATGCTCAAAGCTATTGCCGAGTATGCCAAGCATGACCGAGCCGAGTTTGTCCGTGTGGTGCAGGAAGCGCAGTCCAGCCAGCAGACGGCAGAGGTCAGAAAACAGCGCACACGCCTTGCCACAGCAAAGCAGAGAGTTTCCGAGCTGGAAGTCCTGCTCTGCAAAATCTATGAGGACAACATTTTAGGCAAGCTGTCCGACAGCAGATACGCCACTCTGGACGCTCAATACGAAAAGGAACAGTCCGAGCTTACCGCTGAAATCTCTGCTCTGGAAAAGGCTATCAAGAGCTATGAGAAGCACGAAAAGGACGCTGACCGTTTTATCGCTCTGATTGACAAATATGAGAACTTCGACAAGCTGACCATTGCCATGCTCAACGAGTTTATCGAGAAAATCCTTGTGCATGAGCGTGACCGCAAGGGCAGTATACAGACCACACAGGAGGTCGAGATTTACTTCAATTTTGTCGGGCGATTCGTTCCTCCGGCGTTTGGAGAAGTGGAGCTTACCCCAGAGGAATTAGAAGAAATCCGCAAGCGTGAGGAACGCAAAGACAGGCTTCATCAGAACTACTTGAAGCGGAAAGCCAGCGGAGCGCAGAAGCGATACGAGGACAAAATCAAGGGGAGAAAAAAGGCAGAAATCGAAGCCAAGAAAGCCGCCATTCGTGCGGAGGATATTGCAAAGGGCGTGTTCGTTCCCGTCAGCAGTTTACCGCAGAGAGAGCCGATGAAAGGAGTACAAACAGCATGAATATCACTTACACACGGAACGGCGATTATCTTATCCCGAACATCATTATCCGCAAGACCAAGCCCATCGGACACTACGGCAGACTTCGCAAGGCGTATTTAGAAATGCACCGCCCGATACTGTTCAATGAACTGGTGCTATCCGACAAGCTCTTTGAACATTGCGCCGAGATTGAAGAAGCGGCACGAAACCGCATGGAGCTGATCGTGCGGTCACTGGCAGAGCAAAACGGCGTGACCGAGCAACTGAAAGCTGAAAACCAAATGGAATGGGTGCGGCAGATGAACGCTTGCAAGGCGCAGGCAGAGGAAGTTGTGAAAGCAGAGTTGATTTATAATTGAGCGAGGAAGTCCGGGCAGAAAACTGTTCGGACTTTTCTCATATGTTACAAAATGACGGTAGAATTGTTCACAAGTTTTATGGTATAATTTATGCGAATAAAGAAAACGGAAAATTAGAATCTAACAAGAGAATGTGGTTGTATGAAAAAATCCATATTAGTATTTTGGGCAATCGTGTGTCTGTTACCTATTCAAAGGAGGTTTAAGAATTTCAAATGAAACATATAAGAAATATATTGCTGTTGATTACGATTATTTTTGCTTTTGTTATGCAAGCTGAAGTATATCAAAATATGCTCTGGAACTTTAATGGTGCTTATTATTTATCGTCCAGATACACAACTACTAATGACGATATGGATTCATTTTTGGCCAATGCAGAAGATACAGCTGAGAAGCATGGTGTTCATATTTTTTCGACTTTTAATCAGAGAGTTTCTAATTATCAGACAAGACTTTATATTTATGGTGATGATACCGTTGTTCGGGATAGTCTTAAAAGCACAATGGATATTGAGGAAAAAACATATACGGCTTTGATAGGTGGAATCACCGTAATAGAATTTGAAGATTTTAGAGAAGCAAAAAACACAGGCAATGGACAGGAAATAATGGTCAGCTATATCGGTGATGATGATGACATTATTGCCACATATCAAGATTTGGCAAAAGAATATTCTATATCGCAGCCAGAGTTTTGGCAATCAACCGAAACTGATATGATGTTCATTGTTTGGGGCCTGGTTGCCATATTGATGATTGTACTTAATATGATTGAGGTGATACGCAGGCAAAAGGAAGTAGTTGTACGAGCTTCTCTGGGCGAAAATGCTGCTGTGATTGCTCTAAAAGCTGTAGTGGCTGATATGATTTCATATGCTGCATTATTCGTCTTAGCAAAGTTGCTTGTTTCTCAATTTATATCGGGAGCGTATGAAGATCATCTCATTTTGGCAGTGTATTGTGCCGGAGCAGTTCTTTCCGTAATTCCTTATGCTGCTTTTGTCCGCTTTGATGTAAAAAAAGCCTTTGCCAATGCTTCAGATAAAAAAGGTATGTTTTATCTTCTGAACGGTCTTAAAGTATTTGCTACTGCCATGACAATTTTTACAATAACTACAAATCTCAGTAGCATTCAAGGTAATTTACTTACAAACACTACTCTTTTAGAAAATCATTATAATGATTATTATTTTGGAGTTATGCAGATTGAACCTCCTTTTGAAGAAAATGAGGAGGAATCCAAAGAGAGCAAATTTTGGAATGACCTTTACGAAAATGAATACAACACGATAAATCCGGTGGTCTGCATAGGCAGCCGGATAAGCGATACGGATAATTATATTTTTGTAAATCATAATGCCAGAGATATGCTACAAGGGTTTTCTGATATGCTTACTGAAGATGATGAAAAAGAGGATATCGTGGTCTTCGTGCCAAAGGGAAGAAATGCGGAATCATACAAAGATATCGCAAAAGAGGAAATTGGCTCTCTTACCCAAAATGCAGAAGAACTGCGTGTTGTTTATAAAGAATATTCTGGCAGAGAACAATTTTATTATCTCAATTCGAACAGAGAAGAGGCTATTGACGGATTGTCAAGAGTAACAAATCCGATTGTGATTTATCAGGCAAATGAGGCTGTTGCTTTAAATGGAAGTTATATCGAAACAGGAACATATAATGGAGAGGTAATCTACGGATGCGATGAAAGCACAATTCGCAGTGTTGCGAAAAAATATTCAGAACAGCTTGGTTCACACTATTTTATGCTGACGAATGTCGGAGAGGATTACATTTATAGTCATAGTTTCCTCGTGAAACTGATTGGCTTTATAAGCTCTCTTTGCGTATTAGTATTGCTGTTAGATATCGCTATCATCATATCTGAAGTGAAAATGGAATTTAGACTTAATGCGATGGAAATCTCCCTCAAAAAGGTTTTGGGCTATCGCTTTTATGAAAGGCACAAAAGATTTATTTCCGTTAATCTCTTAGAAAATATAGCCGTTGTGATATTGATTTGCATTGTTTCGATTTTTATATCTAACGCAAGTGTCGGGATTGCTTTACTGATTGGAGCGTTGCTCACCATTATTGAAATGGCAATCATTTTCACAAATATTATGTGGGTTGAAAAAACAAATATCTCAAAGTCATTGAAGGGAGGATGTTTATGATTATAATTCGTGGCTTAAATAAAGCATTTGGAGAGAAAATAATTTTCTCTAACTTTAATTTAGAAATTCCGGATGGAAGTTTTGTAGTAATCAGCGGCGATAGCGGCAGTGGAAAAAGCACTTTACTCAATATGATTGGTGGTATCGAAAAACCGGATAGCGGCAGTATCATAATCGAAGGGCTGAATATTACCCGGCTTAAAAATAAAAACAGTTTTTTTGCGGATACAGTGGGGTTTCTTTTTCAGAATTTTGCACTGCTTGAAAATAAGACAGTTAAAGAAAATTTAAGTTTGATTAAAAAATCAAGCCGAACTAAAGTATCACTTAAAGAAGCTCTTAATCGTGTGGGGTTATCAAAGGAAGTTAACAAAAAAGTTTATCAGCTTTCCGGTGGTGAACAACAGAGAGTTGCTTTAGCTCGTCTTATGATGAAAAAATGTTCTGTTGTTTTGGCAGATGAACCTACTGGCTCACTTGACAAGAAAAATAGAGATATTGTTATGAGGTTATTGCACGAACTCAATGAAGAAGGTAAAACGGTTATCATTGTTACCCACGATCAGGGTATTATTGAAGATGAACCTTATGTTGTGAAAATCTGAGAGTACCTCTTAGAAATGTCTTGATCTACATTTTATATAATTTGGGTCAGAAGAAAATCCCTTTAGGAACTAAAGGGCGCACTTCTATACTCTCTGTCGAGAGTAGTGCGTCCTGCGGAGCTTCATTTCCGGTCAGCAGAAGAAAACTGCTCGACCGAGAATGTTTCGTCACTTCGTTCCGTCAAGGTGGCTACACCCCCTTGCGCCGCTAAAGCGACTATCCCCTGTGTACTTGCCGTCCGCAAACGGTTTTGACAAACCGTTCGCCGCCAGCAAGTTTGATAACAAAAATGAAAAATTGAAAGGAGAAACTTATGGGATTAAACTATAAATGTCCAGAGTGCGGAACAGCTTTAGGGTTTGAAGGACTCTGCTGGAGTTGTAGAGCAAAACACCATAGAGAAGAAGTCAATAACTGGTCATTACAAGAAATAGAAGAGAAAAAGAAACAGGTTATAGAGAAACTGAAAGTTACAGAGGAAGATGAATTTTTTTCATCTGATGAGTATGAACTTTTCAATGACCTAATGACAAGAGGAATTGATTGCAAGGAGATTGCAAGAGTAGCTTGCAAAAGAGAAATATATTATCCAAGCGAGCTGTATTATAAAGCTGATGGAGAAATCAGAGACAAACTGATTGAAAAGCTCATGGCAACAACATCAGAGAATGAGGGTAGTAGTCTTTTAGGTTGTTTGGCAATGGTAGGAGATGAAAAGGCACAAGGTGTGTTATATGAATTGAAAAAGAATCCACGACCATGGAGAAAAAAACTGTATGTCGATTCTGATGTTTATGCAGAAGAAGCCGGATGGACATTTGATAGTAAAAATGAATATATCAAACTGACTTACGATAAATGTTTTTCTTTTGAGCTTGGAAAGACCAAGAACGAAAATGGAACTTTCATAGCCAGAAAAAGAGGTGAAAAATGTCCTCATTGCGGTTGTGAATTGGTTGATATTCTTGTATTAGATGGCAGAGATGAACGATTTGCTTTTTTGGGACTTGATGGGATCATTACTGCGAGTTGTTGTCCGAATTGCGTCACACTTTCAGAGGGAATTTCAAATAGATTTACCCTTGATGGGAAAAGCGAAATTTTAGAGTACGACGGTACAGATGAGAACTATTACAGTGATGAGTATTTGAATGCGATGGCAGAAAATAGACTTGTAATTTCAGAAAAAGAAAGACCACTATTTTATGGAGCATTCAATAATGATGTTAATACTATTGGAGGATTTGCAAATTGGGTACAGGATTGGGAATATAGAGAATGTCCTGAATGTGGAAGGAAAATGAAGTACCTTGCTCAAATTCATTGGGATACCATTGAGGATTGTGCAGAAGGAACGCTCTTTATAGAAATCTGCCCTGATTGCAAAATTATTACCATGTTCCATCAGCAGACTTAATTATAACAAGTAAATACGGGAAAATAGACCGTTGACTGGTCGCACTATGCGAAAAGTTGGCGGTCTTTTTTTTACCTATTATCCAAAAAGGAGGTCAATCACAATGACAAAATCGAAAACCCTTGAACAGCTCCGAACCGAAAAGGAACGAGCCGAGACGCAGCTTGCACAGGAACAGCACAAGCTGGAGCGTTTGGAGAACAGAAAGAAATATCTGGAGAAAGGCGAACGCACCAAGCGCACCCAC
Source organism: Ruminococcus sp. RTP21359st1_H3_RTP21359_211015 (assembly GCF_040909065.1). Taxonomy (NCBI): domain Bacteria; kingdom Bacillati; phylum Bacillota; class Clostridia; order Eubacteriales; family Oscillospiraceae; genus Ruminococcus; species Ruminococcus sp. RTP21359st1_H3_RTP21359_211015. The sequence goes on along the minus strand of NZ_JBDGDD010000002.1, from coordinate 167,171 downwards.
CGCCTTTGCAATCTGGGCGGCACGGTTGAGAGCCTTGCCCCGGAGATCAAAGATCTCACACGCACCGAAATGACAGAGCTGATGGAGTACATCTTTTCCCTGTCCGAAGTCCAACGAGCCATCCGCCATATGGCGATTACCCACATCAGCCAAACAAACAGAGAAAAGGAGTTGAAAGCCGATGGCACTATTTCATCTGAGCGTCACGCAGACTAAGCGAAGCGCAGGACAGTCCGCTATTGCTTCTGCCGCCTACCGTGCCGGGGAGCGATTGTATAGCGAGTATTACGGCGAATACAGCGACTACACCCACAAGGGCGGCGTGATCTGCTCTGACATTCTCTTGCCGTCCCATGCACCGCCAGAATACGCAGACCGCCAGACCCTATGGAACGCCGTGGAAAAAGCCGAGCGTGGAAAGAACGCCCAGCTTGCATACAGCTTTGACATTGCCTTGCAGAATGAATTTTCCCTTGAGGAAAACATCGCTCTTGCAAGGCAATTTTTATTGGAGAACTTTGTGAGCCGTGGCATGGTGGTTGACTTCGCCGTACATCAGCCAGACCGGGAGGACGGCGGCATACCAAACCCACACTTCCATGTGCTTTGCCCCATCCGTCCCATTGAGCAGAACGGTAAATGGGGGCTAAAGCAACGCCGGGTGTATGAGCTGGACGAGGACGGAAATCGTATCAGAGACCAGAACGGCGAGTATGTTTTCAATGCCGTTCCCACTACCGACTGGGGCAGTCCCGAAACGCTGGAACATTGGCGTCAGACATGGGCGGAACTATGCAACGCCAAGTTTGCGGAGAAAGGGCTTGATGTTCGCATCGACCACCGAAGCTATGAGCGTCAGGGCGTGGAGCTTCTTCCCACCGTCCATGAGGGCGCAACCGTCCGGGCAATGGAGAAGAAAGGCATACGCACCGAGAAAGGCGAGTTCAACCGCTGGATCAAGGCAACCAATGCCGTTATCCGGGACATTAAGAAGAAAATCGCTCTCCTGTTTGATTGGATTGCCGAAGCAAAAGCGGAGCTTGCCAAGCCGCAGGCACCCGACCTTGTTTCTCTGCTGAACGCCTATTACACCAGCCGCAGAGCCGGGGCATATTCGCAGAAAGGCAAGGTCAGCAACCTAAAAGAGATGAACGAGACTTTCAATTATCTCCGGGCAAACGGCATTTACTCCCTTGAAGATTTGGAAAGCCGTGTCAGTGAACACAGTGCTGCCACAGAGAGCTTGAAGAAAACGCTGGACGAACAGACCGCCCGAATGAAAGCAATTAAGCAGCTCTATGACAGCTCCGCTGCTTTCCAGAGCTTGAAGCCTGTCTATGACGGCTTGCAGAAAATCAAGTTTGAGAAGCCCAGAGCCAAGTACAAGGCAGAGCATGAAACGGAACTGAAACAGTTCTACGCCGCCAGACGCAAGCTGACCGGAGAGTTCCCGGACGGCAAGGTGGATATGAAAAAGCTGACCGAAGAGTATGACGAGCTGGAACAGGCGCACAACACCACCTATGGCGAGTTTAAGACCGTCAGAGACGATTTACACCGTCTTTGGAAGGTCAAGTCATGTGTAGATACTGCCGCCCGATTTAACGAGCGCACAGAGGAACAAAAGCTCCAAAATCGACCCCAAACACGACAGAAAAAGGAGGAACTATCACGATGAATTACACCCAAGCGCAGATTGACCGGGCAAACGCCGTCAGTCTGGAAGATTTTCTCCGCACACAGGGAGAGACGCTTATCAAAAGCGGACGGGAATACCGCTGGAAAGAACATGACAGCCTGACCATTCGTGGAAACAAATGGTTTCGCCACAGCCAGAGCAAGGGCGGCTATCCCATTGATTTTGTCATGGAGTTTTACGGCAAGTCCTTTCCCGAAGCTGTCCAGCTCCTGACCGGCGAAAGCGGCGAGGGGCAGAGCGAAGCCAGCACAGCACCGCCCACAGCGTTTCACTTGCCCTTGCACAACAGGACAGCCGACAGAGCAATCCAATATCTCACAGAAAGCCGAGGTCTCAACAAAACGCTTGTTGAGGCTTTTCTTCTTTCCGGGGATATTTACGAGGACGCAAAGCGGCACAATGTTGTGTTTGTCGGCAGAGACCGAAGCGGTACGCCGAGATACGCCCATGTGCGAGGAACGGCAGACCCATTCAGACAGGACATTGCCGGGTCTGACAAATCCTATCCGTTCCGACACGAGGGTAATGGCAATCAGCTCTTTGTCTTTGAAGCGCCGATTGACCTGTTATCGTTTATCTGCCTTTATCCGCAGGATTGGCAGACAAGAAATTATCTTGCCCTGGGCGGCGTTTCTGGCAAAGCCCTTGACCGTTTTCTTTCTGAGCGCAAGGACACCCAAAAAGTGTTCCTCTGCCTTGACAGCGACACCGCAGGAAATGAAGCCTGCACACGACTGGCACAGTCCATTCCCGGCGAGATCGCCGTCATTCGCCTTGTCCCGGCAAGGAAAGACTGGAACGATGTTCTCCGTCAGCAAGCGGATATTCCAAACCGCAAATTCATAGCCGAGACAATCACGCTGCGAGAGCTGCCCACCGCCCAGCCTGTCCTAATGCTCCGTATGGCTGATGTGGAGCTGACGAGCGTGGAATGGCTATGGTTTCCCTATATCCCATTTGGAAAGCTGACAATTATCCAGGGCAATCCCGGCGAGGGCAAGACCTACTTTGCCATGCGCCTTGCGGCGGCTTGCACCAATCGAAAGCCTTTGCCCGGTATGGAGACACTTGAGCCTTTCAATATCATCTATCAAACTGCCGAGGACGGTCTGGGCGATACCGTCAAGCCCCGACTGATAGAAGCGGACGCAGACCTTGAACGAGTGCTTGTCATTGATGACAGGGACGCACCTCTGACCCTTGCCGATGAGCGCATAGCAAGGGCAATCCGTGAGAACAACGCAAGGCTTGTTATCATTGACCCGGTACAGGCGTTTCTGGGCGCAGATGTGGACATGAACCGGGCAAATGAAGTCCGTCCCATCTTCCGCAGTCTGGGAGACATTGCACAGGCTACTGGGTGCGCTATCGTGCTGATTGGACACCTGAACAAAGCCGCAGGAACGCAAAGCACCTACCGGGGATTGGGGTCTATCGACATTACGGCGGCAGTCCGCAGTCTGCTGTTTATTGGCAAGCTGAAGGACATTCCGACAACGAGGGTGCTTATCCATGAGAAAAGCTCCCTTGCGCCGCCCGGACAGTCCCTTGCCTTTTCTCTGGGAGATGAGAAAGGTTTTGAGTGGATAGGGGCTTATGACATTACCGCTGACGAGCTTCTTGCCGGGACAGATACCGCAAAGACCGAGAGCAAGACCGCACAGGCGCAAATGCTCATTCTGGAACTGCTTGCAGATGGAAAGCGTATGCCGAGCGCAGAGCTGGAAAAGACGGTCAATGAGCGTGGGATTTCCTCACGCACCATGAGAACGGCAAAGAGCCGTATCGGGGACAGACTTGTGACCGAGAAAGACGGCACCGCATGGGTCTGCTATCTCCGAAACTGACAACAGGAACACGGCAAGCGTGGCAAAGACGGCAAGGGTTTTATAGATACCTTAATGTTGCCGCCTTGCCTTGTTCCCTCATACTGACACCGCCCGATGATGAACAGTCACCGGGCATTTTTCATTTACAGGAGGATTTTGAATGAACAATACCGCAACCAACAGTACCCCTTGCCCGACTGTGAGAAAGCAGATCGGCAAGACAACCTATATCGTCCGTGTGCATTTCAGCGAGACCGCCAAGGAGACAATGGAGGACAAAATCAAGCGTCTGCTCCGTGAGGAAGTCCGCAAAATGTGACTTCTTTTTGAATTTGATGAAAAAGTCCTTGACTTTTCGTCTCTGGAAAAACCGCTAAGTCGATTTTGATTTCCTGCGGTGCGCGTCTGGCCGTATTTGATATTGCGGAGCTGCGCGAGGTTACATCCTACGATGAGTTGGAACTGGATACGCTGGGAGACAGAAAAACGGCTCTGTTCCTCATTATGAGTGATACGGATGACAGTTTTAACTTTCTCATTTCCATGTGCTACACCCAGTTATTCAACCTGCTTTGTGAAAAGGCCGATGATGTGTATGGCGGCAGGCTTCCGGTTCATGTGCGCTGTTTGATTGATGAGTGTGCTAACATCGGGCAGATTCCGAAGCTGGAAAAGCTGGTGGCCACCATCCGAAGCCGTGAAATCTCTGCCTGTCTGGTGTTGCAGGCACAGAGCCAGCTCAAGGCAATTTACAAAGATAATGCCGATACCATCATCGGCAATATGGATACTTCCATCTTCCTGGGTGGCAAAGAGCCAACAACGCTGAAAGAGCTGGCGGCTGTTCTGGGAAAGGAGACCATAGACACTTACAACACCGGAGAGAGCCGGGGACGGGAGACCTCCCACTCGCTTAACTATCAGAAATTGGGAAAAGAGCTGATGAGCCAGGACGAGCTGGCAGTTATGGATGGCGGCAAGTGCATCTTGCAGTTGCGCGGTGTGCGTCCGTTTCTTTCAGACAAGTATGACATTACCAGACACCCTAATTTCAAATACACAGCTGATGCAGACAAGCGAAATACCTTTGATATTGAAGCATTTTTGTCTGCCAGACTAAAACTCAAGCCTGATGAGGTCTGCGATGTATATGAAGTAGACACGGAGGGCGTGTAATACGGTTCCGCTGAGAAAGGAGTGATCGTATCTATTTGCCGCAACTGCCTCTGTTGAGGCCATTGGCGTACAAAGCGGGCAATCATCAACAAAATAATGAAAAAGGAGGACAGCCGGAATCATGCCACCGGAAATCGGGCGGCAGATTGTTCCGGCTTTTGTATGCCTATGAAACATGACAAACCTATTTTTTAATCAGATTCCGGCTAACAAACTATATGGCATTTTTTGAACAGGCAATTACCGTTCTTCAGACTCTCGTTATCGCTCTGGGCGCTGGTCTTGGTATCTGGGGTGTCATCAACCTGTTGGAAGGTTACGGCAACGACAACCCTGGCGCCAAGTCTCAGGGAATGAAGCAGCTTATGGCCGGTGCTGGTGTAGCCGTAGTCGGCATGGTCCTTGTACCTCTGCTCTCCGGGCTGTTCTCTGTCTAAGCGTTCCTGCATGAAATCCTTGCCGCTCCCGCAGTTCTGCGGGGGCGGCGGAAAGGAGGTTGACACCGTATGGATTTCTTACTTGAAGCCCTGACAAATTGGCTGAAAGAAATGCTGGTGGGCGGTATTATGAGCAACCTTTCGGGGATGTTTGACAGCGTAAACCAACAGGTCGCGGATATATCCGTACAGGTAGGACAGACCCCACAGGGATGGAATGGCAGTATTTTCAATATGATTGAGAATCTGTCAAACTCCATCATGGTGCCGATTGCAGGTGCGATCCTGGCTATCGTGATGACCGTAGACCTGATCCAGATGATTGCAGACAAGAACAACCTGCATGATGTGGATACCTGGATGATTTTCAAGTGGGTGTTCAAATCAGCTGCCGCCATCCTCATTGTCACAAACACATGGAATATCGTGATGGGCGTCTTTGATATGGCGCAGAGCGTGGTGGCGCAGGCGGCAGGGATTATCAATTCGGATGCGTCCATTGACATTTCCTCAGTTATGACCGATCTGGAACCGAGGCTGATGGAAATGGATTTGGGACCGCTGTTCGGACTGTGGTTCCAATCCCTCTTTATTGGCATTACCATGTGGGCGTTGTATATCTGTATCTTTATCGTTATTTATGGCCGTATGATCGAGATCTACCTTGTAACTTCGGTGGCTCCCGTTCCAATGGCTGCAATGATGGGCAAAGAGTGGGGCGGTATGGGACAGAATTACCTCCGATCCCTGCTGGCACTGGGCTTTCAGGCGTTTCTCATTATCGTCTGCGTGGCAATTTATGCTGTGCTGGTGCAGAACATCGCTCTGGAAGATGACATCATCATGGCAATCTGGAGCTGCGTGGGCTACACCGTACTGCTATGTTTTACGCTGTTCAAAACAGGCAGTCTCGCCAAATCAGTCTTTCAGGCGCACTAAAACGGAAGGAGGTTTCCACAGTGGCTTATGTACCCGTACCCAAGGATTTAACAAAAGTCAAAACAAAGGTCATGTTCAATCTGACCAAGCGGCAGCTTATCTGCTTCACGGGCGGAGCGCTTATTGGCGTACCGCTTTTCTTTTTGCTCAGAAAACCTACCGGAAACAGTGTAGCGGCTATGTGTATGATGCTGGTTATGCTGCCCTTCTTTATGCTGGCTATGTACGAAAAGCATGGACAGCCGCTGGAAAAGATCGTGGGCAACATTCTCAAAGTAGCTGTGATCCGTCCCAAGCAGCGACCTTACCAGACCAACAACTTTTATGCCGTATTAAAGCGGCAGGAAATGCTCGATAAGGAGGTGTATGACATTGTTCACCGCAATAAAAAAATGGCTGCATCGGATGTTCGGAAAAACCGAGGAAAAAACTGTGCAGCCGGTAAAGACAAAGAAAAAACTGTCCCGCGCCGATAAGAAGCAGATCGAAGCGGCCATTGCCCGCGCTAACCGCACGGACAAAAAAGGAAAATCTGCGCAGGACAGTATCCCTTATGAACGGATGTGGCCGGACGGAATCTGCCGCATATCGGACAGCCACTACACAAAGACCATCCAGTTTCAGGACATCAACTATCAGCTCTCCCAAAACGAAGATAAGACGGCAATCTTTGAGGGGTGGTGTGATTTCCTCAATTATTTTGACAGCTCGATTCATTTTCAGCTGTCTTTTTTGAACCTTGCGGCATCGGAGGAGACCTTTGCTAACTCCATTTCCATCCCGCCCCAGAGGGACGCCTTTGACAGTATCCGCGAGGAATACACCACAATGCTGCAAAATCAGCTGGCCAGAGGTAACAACGGTCTCATCAAGACCAAATACCTGACCTTTGGTATCGACGCGGACAGCATCAAAGCCGCCAAGCCCCGTCTGGAGCGTATTGAGACCGATATACTTAATAACTTCAAGCGTCTTGGTGTAGCTGCCAGAACGCTTGACGGTAAAGAAAGGCTTTTTCAGCTTCATGCGGTATTCCACATGGATGAACAACTCCCGTTTCAGTTTGAATGGGACTGGCTGGCTCCTTCCGGTCTGTCCACAAAGGATTTTATTGCACCAAGCTCCTTTGAGTTCCGCACCGGCAAGCAGTTCCGTATGGGCAAGAAATACGGGACTGTTTCTTTTTTGCAGATTCTCGCACCGGAGCTGAATGACCGTCTGTTGGCTGATTTTCTGGATATGGAAAGCTCGCTCATTGTGAGTATGCACATTCAGTCGGTGGATCTGGTGAAAGCCATCAAAACGGTAAAGCGAAAGATTACCGACCTGGACCGCAGCAAGATCGAGGAACAGAAAAAAGCAGTCCGTGCCGGATACGACATGGACATCATTCCATCTGACCTTGCTACCTACGGCAGTGAAGCGAAAAAACTCTTGCAGGATTTGCAGAGCCGCAACGAGAGAATGTTCCTTTTGACCTTTCTGGTGCTGAACACAGCGGACAATCCACGTCAGCTTGGCAACAACATCTTTCAGGCAGGCTCTATTGCCCAGAAGTATAACTGTCAGCTGACCAGGCTGGACTTCCAGCAGGAAGAAGGGCTGATGAGCTGTCTGCCTCTGGGTCTCAATCAGATTGAAATTCAGCGAGGACTGACCACCAGTTCCACAGCTATCTTTGTGCCCTTTACTACGCAGGAACTGTTCCAGAACGGGAAAGAAGCTCTGTACTACGGCATCAATGCTCTGTCCAACAACCTCATCATGGTGGACAGAAAGCTGCTGAAAAACCCCAACGGCCTGATTCTGGGTACGCCGGGTTCCGGTAAGTCCTTCAGCGCAAAACGAGAAATTGCCAACTGCTTTTTGCTTACCAGTGATGATGTCATTATCTGTGACCCGGAAGCGGAATACGCACCTCTTGTTGAGCGTCTGCATGGGCAGGTCATCAAGATCTCACCTACTTCAACCAACTATATCAATCCGATGGATCTGAATCTGGACTATTCGGATGATGAAAGCCCGCTGTCACTCAAGTCTGACTTTATCCTCAGCTTGTGTGAGCTGATCGTGGGCGGTAAGGAGGGCTTGCAGCCGGTGCAGAAAACCATTATTGACCGTTGTGTACGGCTGGTTTACAACGAATATCTCAATGACCCAAAGCCGGAGAATATGCCGATTTTGGAGGACCTTTATAACCTGTTGCGGGAGCAGGAAGAAAAAGAAGCTCAGTACATTGCAACGGCATTGGAAATCTATGTAACGGGTTCTTTGAATGTGTTCAATCATCAGAGCAATGTGGACATTGATAACCGGATTGTCTGCTATGACATCAAGGAACTGGGCAAGCAGCTTAAAAAAATCGGTATGCTGGTGGTTCAGGATCAGGTATGGAACCGCGTTACCATCAACCGTGCCGCCCACAAGTCCACCCGTTACTACATCGACGAGATGCACCTGCTTTTGAAGGAGGAGCAGACCGCCGCCTATACGGTGGAAATCTGGAAGCGATTCAGAAAATGGGGCGGTATTCCGACAGGTATCACCCAGAATGTCAAAGACCTTTTGAGCAGCCGCGAGGTAGAGAACATCTTTGAAAACTCGGACTTCGTGTATATGCTTAACCAGGCAGGCGGAGACCGTCAGATTTTGGCGAAGCAACTGGGGATTTCCACGCACCAGCTTAGCTATGTGACCCACTCCGGTGAGGGCGAGGGCCTGCTGTTCTATGGCTCCACGATCCTGCCGTTTGTAGACCACTTCCCGAAGAACACCGAACTTTACCGCATTATGACCACCAAACCTCAAGAATTGAAAAAGGAGGATGAATGATTATGAACCCCAACATTTTGAATAAAAACCCGCTGATATTTTTTGACAGGGCGGTAAATGCCCAGCGCAGCCAGCTGCTTACGGTCATGGCCGATGCGGTAAGTGAGTGCCGCACGGCGGCAGATCAGGCAGCCGAACTGAATGAGACCGGTCAGGTGGGGCTTCTCCGTCTGGCAGAGGTCTGGAGCGCCATTCGTGCTAAAGAAGGTATGGGCGGCCTGATTCTGGAAGGAACAGAGGCGAAGATCCTGTCCGATGTGGTGGCACAGTTTTATGCCTACCTGTCCGGCTGTATGTTCAACGATCCTGTGGGAATGGCCATTTATGCAGAGCTGCACTACATGATGTCTTCCCTCATGCTGGGAGAATGGTTTGAATAAAGAGCCGCGCCTGCGCTTTACTGATGAGGAACGGTCTGATCCTGCACTGGAAAAGCCGATCCGTAAAGCGGAGAAAGCTGCGGCCAGAGCAGATAAGGCGCAGGCCAATATCCCAAAGAAAAAGGTCAGGCAGACGGTCATTGACCCGGATACCGAAAAAAAGACCTCGAAGCTGACCTTTGAGGACAAGAAAAAGCCACCTTCCAAAGTTTCTCAAGGAGTCAGGGAAGCTCCTGTCCATCTGGTCGCAGGCAAGCTCCACAAAGAGATCCGGGAAACAGAGCAGGACAATGTGGGCGTGGAAAGCGCCCACAAGTCCGAGGAAGCGGTGGAGACCGGCGCTTATCTGGTGCGGGAGGGCTATCGCAGCCACAAGCTGAAGCCGTACCGCAAAGCAGCCCAGGCAGAGCGTCAACTGGAAAAGGCAAATGTAAATGTTCTGTACCAGAAATCTTTGCAGGAAAATCCCCAGTTTGCCAGCAACCCTCTTTCCCGCTGGCAGCAAAAACAGGCCATCAAAAAGCAGTATGCCGCCGCCAAACACGCCGGTCAGACTGCCGGAAATACCGCCCAGGCTGCATCCAAAACCGGAAAAGCCGCAAGGACGGTAAAAGAAAAGGTACAGCAGGCAGGGGCATTCGTCATGCGTCACAAGAAGGGTTTCCTGATGGCAGGGGTTTTGTTCCTCATTACCTGTATGCTGATGAATACCATGTCCTCCTGCTCCATGATGGCGCAGAGCATCGGTTCCGTTCTCTCCGGCACCACCTATCCGTCGGATGACCCGGAAATGCTGGCGGTGGAGGCAGATTATGCAGCCAGAGAAGCCCAGTTGCAGGAGGAAATCGACAACATAGAAAGCAGCCACCCAGGGTATGACGAGTATCGCTATGACCTTGGTATGATCGGTCATGACCCTCATGAGCTGGCAGCATTTCTGTCTGCCGTTTTGCAAGGCTACACCCGGCAGAGCGCTCAGGCAGAGCTGGCGCGTGTGTTTGCAGCACAGTATCAGCTGACGCTTACTGAGGAAGTGGAGATTCGCTACCGCACGGAGACCTCCACCGACCCGGAGACCGGCGAGACCACCTCAGAAGAAGTCCCCTATGAGTATTACATTTTGAATGTGAAACTCACCAGCAAGCCCATTTCCGCTGTGGCGTCGGAGTTACTGACACCGGAGCAGATGGAAATGTATCAGGTTTACCGGCAGACCATGGGCAATAAGCCGCTGTTGTTTGGCGGTGGTTCCCCTGACATGAGCAATTCCGAGGACTTGACCGGTGTACAGTTCGTAAATGGAACCCGTCCCGGAAATCCGCAGTTGGTGGAGCTGGCCAAGCGTCAGGTCGGCAATGTGGGCGGCTATCCTTATTGGAGCTGGTATGGCTTTGACAGCCGCGTAGAGTGGTGCGCCTGCTTTGTATCCTGGTGTTATAACCAGGCTGGAAAAAGTGAGCCGCGTTTTGCTGGCTGTGAGTGGCAGGGCGTTCCGTGGTTCCAGTCTCATGGACAATGGGGTGCAAGAGGCTATAACAATCTGGCTCCCGGAGATGCAATTTTCTTTGATTGGGATTTGGATGGGACAGCAGACCATGTGGGTATCGTGATCGGTACGGATGGCAGCCGTGTTTATACGGTGGAGGGAAATTCCGGCGATGCCTGCAAGATCAAAAGTTATGACCTGAATTATCAAAGTATTAAGGGCTACGGCCTGATGAACTGGTAACAGACTTTGTGGAAAGGAGTGAACGGTTATGGCAAAAAACAAAATTGAACGTATCGACCAGGAAATTGAGAAAACCCATGAGAAGATTGCGGAATATCAGGAAAAGCTCAAGACCCTGGAAGCACAGAAAACGGAGGCAGAGAATCTGGAAATCGTTCAGATGGTTCGTGCGTTACGCATGACGCCAGCACAGCTGAACGCTATGCTTTCCGGTGGAATGAACCACGGTAGAGATACAGCACTGTCGGAATCAAATAATCAGGAGGTTACCGCTTATGAAGAATAAAAGAATTTGCAAAACACTTTCCGCCCTTTGCCTGACAATGGTTGTGGCATTTGGCTTTACGATCCCTGCTTTCGCACAGGGGTCAGAACCGGCACCGGCAGCACCGGCAGAGGATTCTACCAATGACAGCAATGTGATTGTGGAAGAAACAGAACCGGCACCGGCACTTACACCAGATGGCAATGCCGCTCTGGTGGATGATTTTGGTGGCAATAAGCAGCTTATTACCGTTACCACCAAGGCTGGCAACTATTTTTACATTTTGATCGACAGGGCTAATGAGGATAAAAAGACTGCTGTTCACTTTCTGAACCAGGTGGATGAAGCGGATTTGATGGCATTGATGGAAGATGAAAATGTCAAAGAGGAGCCGGCTGCTGTGTGTAGCTGCACGACAAAATGTGAAGCAGGGGCAGTCAATACGGCCTGCCCGGTCTGCGCAACTGATAAGAGTAAATGTACGGGCAAAGCACCGGAACCTCCGGCAGAAACATCGGAGCCGGAAAAGGAGAAGCCTGCCGGATTGAACCCGGCTGCGCTGGTCCTTTTGCTGGCTCTGCTTGGTGGCGGTGGCGTATTTGCCTACTTGAAGCTCGTTAAGAACAAGCCTAAGACCAAGGGCAATGACAGTCTGGACGATTATGATTATGGCGAGGAAGATTCCGAGGAATGGGAAACCGAGGATGAGGAGTCGGAAGAACCGGATGCTGACGGGGGCAGCACAGAAGAAGATGATGAGGACAGCGTGAAATGACCCGATTCACAGACAGTCCCTATGAACGCATGATGACACGCAGACCGGAGGGCGGGAAGGAAACTTCCCGTCCTCCTTCTTTGCCCCACAGCCACCCCTGCTATGGTTGCGGGAATTATGGAAGACCCTGCGTAGGTATCTGTCACCGGGAAATGTCCCGATGGCTCAAAGAGAGGAGGAACCATCATGGCTCAACATAAATTGGTAATTGCCGAAAAACCATCAGTTGCCCAGAGTTTGGCGGCGGTGATCGGCGCAACCGTCCGTAAGGACGGGTATCTGGAGGGCAACGGCTGGCGTGTCAGCTGGTGCGTGGGCCACCTGGCCGGTCTTGCGGATGCAGACAGCTATGACCCAAAGTATGCCAAGTGGCGATATGATGATCTGCCTATCCTGCCGGAACATTGGCAGATGGTGGTAGGAAAAGATAAGAAAAAGCAGTTTGATATTCTCAAAAAGCTGATGAATGCCCCGGATGTGACGGAAGTGGTAAATGCCTGTGATGCCGGACGCGAGGGCGAGATGATCTTCCGTAGCGTCTATGAGCTGGCAGGTTGCAAGAAGCCGATGAAAAGGCTCTGGATTTCTTCGATGGAAGACTCCGCCATAAGGGAAGGCTTTGCAAACCTGCGCCCCGGTGCGGACTATGACGGACTTCGAGATGCTGCCCTCTGCCGTGCCAAGGCCGACTGGCTGGTGGGGATCAATGCGACAAGGCTTTTTTCCGTGCTGTATCACCGTACCCTCAACATCGGGCGCGTGATGTCCCCAACACTGGCGCTCATTGTCCAGCGAGAAGCTGAGATCGACACCTTTAAGCCGATTCCCTTTTATACCGTGGCGCTGGAGCTGCCCGGTCTTACCGTATCCGGGGAGCGCATGGCGAATAAGGCCGCTGCCGAGCAGCTGAAAGAAGCCTGTCAGGGTGCAGCTGTCACAATCAAAAAGGTGGAGTGCAAGGAAAAGTCCGAAAAGCCGCCTGCCCTCTATGACCTGACTACCCTGCAAAGAGATGCCAACCGCCTGCTTGGATTTACAGCCCAGCAGACCCTGGACTATCTACAAAGCCTGTATGAAAAGAAGCTCTGCACCTATCCCCGTACTGACAGCCGCTATCTAACTGGTGATATGGCAGACAGCCTGCCGGAGCTGGTGAATCTGGTTGCCAGTGCTATGCCGTTTCGCAAAGGGATCGCCATTACCTATGATCCGCAGACGGTCATCAACGATAAGAAAGTAACCGACCATCACGCAGTAATCCCTACCAGAAATCTCAAGGATGCAGACCTTTCTGCCCTTCCTGCGGGAGAAAAAGCGGTGCTGGAGTTGGTGGCCCTGCGTCTGATGTGCGCCGTAGCCCAGCCCCATATCTATTCGGAAACTGTTGTGATTGCAGCGTGTGCCGGTGGGGAGTTTACCACAAAAGGAAAAACGGTGAAGCATCCCGGATGGAAAGCACTGGAGGACGCTTACCGTGCCAAAATGAAGGATGCAGAGCCGAAAAAAGAGGGCGCAGAGAAAGCTCTGCCGGATCTGACCGAAGGACAGACCCTTTCGGTTTCTGCGGCAATCGTCAAAGAAGGCAAAAGCAGTCCGCCTCAGCACTTTACGGAGGACACCCTATTGTCCGCAATGGAGACTGCCGGAAAAGAGGATATGCCGGAGGATGCTGAGAGAAAAGGTCTGGGGACACCGGCCACCCGTGCCGGTATTTTGGAAAAGCTGGTATCGGCCGGTTTTCTGGAGCGAAAAAAGAGCAGAAAAACGGTGCAGCTTCTCCCTTCCCACGATGCAGTTTCCCTGATCACAGTGCTGCCGGAACAACTGCAATCGCCGCTTCTGACTGCCGAGTGGGAGTATCGCCTGGGCGAGATCGAGCGCGGGCAGCTTGCCCCAGAGGAGTTTCTGGACGGGATCAGCACCATGCTGAAAGATCTGGTGGGGACTTATCAGGTCATCAAGGGAACTGAGTACCTGTTCACTCCGCCCCGTGAGGTGGTGGGCAAATGCCCTCGCTGCGGCGGTGAAGTTGCAGAACTGCAAAAAGGCTTCTTCTGTCAGAATGATTCTTGCAAATTTGCAATCTGGAAAAACAACAAATGGTGGGCTGCCAAGAAAAAACAGCCGACCAAGGCTGTGGTGTCTGCGCTGCTGAACGATGGCCGTGTCCGTGTGACGGGGCTATATTCGGAGAAAACCGGCAAGACCTACGATGCCACTGTGGTTTTGGAGGACGATGAACAGTATGCCAATTTCAAGCTGGAATTTGACCAGCGGAAAGGAGGCAGCCGATGAAGCTCTCTTTAGTGGAACGGGAAACCATTCTCCTCTATAACCAGGCAGAACCAATGGCTGAGGTCTATACCCACGATCCCCGTCTGATGGAGAAGCTGGAACTGCTGGCAAAAAAGCACCCCGACCAGATCACCCGAAAGGACGCCCATAACTTTACCGTCCCCAAGCGGTGTGTATCAGTCCGGGAGCCATACAGCGCCGAGCGTCGCAAAGCTGCCAGTGAGCGTGCGAAAGCCGCCGGATACCAGCCCCCTGTGAAAAAGTCCGGCAGTTAAAGGCACATGGCAGAGAATGTATTTGAAGCGGTCAAGCAGTCGGTCAGCACCAGAGAAGCGGCAGAGTTTTACGGGATAAAAGTCAGTCGAACTGGTATGGCCTGCTGTCCCTTTCACGATGATAAGAACCCCAGCATGAAGGTAGACCAGCGGTTCCACTGCTTTGGTTGCGGTGAAGATGGGGATGTAATCGACTTTACCGCAAAGCTCTTTAACCTCTCCCCAAAAGAAGCGGCGGAGAAACTGGCACAGGACTTTGGCCTGATCTATGACGGTCAGGCCCCGCCCCGCAGGAGATATGTCCGGCAAAAAACCGAGGTACAGAAGTTTCGGGAGGATCGACAGCGCTGTTACCGTGTACTGTCCGATTACTACTATCTGTTGAAAAAATGGGAAGCCGACCGTTCTCCCAGGACACCGGAGGAAGAACCGCACCCCCGCTTTGTGGAAGCAATCCAGAAGAAAACCTATGTAGAGTACCTGCTGGACCTTTTTCTTTATGAAAGTGAAGAAGAACAAAAGGCATGGATTGCAGAACACACAGCAGAAATCACACACTTGGAAAGGAGATTGAAAATCATGGCTGAGAATAAACCCACCAACCGAGAACGGCTAAGGGAAATCACAGATGGCATCGAGCAGGGCATCAAAGAACTGTTTGAAAGCGAAAAGTATATGCGCTATCTGTCCGTCATGTCCCGATTTCACCGCTATTCGGTAAACAACACCATGCTCATCTATATGCAGAAGCCGGACGCCACTTTGGTAGCCGGATACAATAAGTGGAAAGACCAGTTTGAGCGTCATGTAAAAAAGGGCGAGCATGGCATTACCATCATCGCTCCCACACCGTATAAGAAGAAAATCGAGGAGCAGAAGCTGGACCCAGATACCAAGGCTCCGATTCTGGATAAAGACGGAAAGATCGTCACAGAGGAAAAAGAAATCGAGATTCCCATGTTTCGCCCTGTCAAGGTCTTTGATGTGAGTCAGACCGACGGGAAACCTTTGCCGGAGCTTGCTTCCTCCCTTTCCGGCAATGTGCCAAATTATGAGGCATTCATGGAGGCCCTGCGCCGCAGCGCACCGGTGCCGATTACTTTTGAAGCAATGGCCGCCGATACGGACGGCTATTTTTCTGCCGATCATCAGAAAATTGCCATTCGTCAGGGCATGAGCGAGGTGCAGACGGTTTCGGCCACGGTTCACGAGATTGCTCACAGCAAGCTCCACAATCAGAAAAAGATCCAGATTGCCAATGACGAGCAATATCAGGAGATCGAGCTGTTTGATAAACTTGGTCTGTTCTCCAACGGACGGATTGCTCGCGATAATCTGCCAGAGGGCGTTTATTGCTATGATCTGCGCGGTTCTGACTACGATCCTGGAGATCCGGTCTGTGTGGAAGAACGAGTGGTTGTAAACCATGCAGGCTCCGTTCTGCTGACAGAGCCGTTGGAACTGACGGAAGATGGACGCTTGATGCTGACCGAGGAAAAAGGGCTGAATTTTACCGGTGGCTTTTCTACCCTCTCCCAGTTTTTGCAGAAACAGAGGAAAGATCGTCACACGGAAGAAGTGGAGGCTGAAAGCATCTCCTATGCGGTCTGCAAGTATTTTGGCATCGAGACTGGAGAAAACAGCTTTGGCTATATTGCCAGTTGGAGTCAAGGCAAGGAGCTGAAAGAACTGAGAGCCAGTTTGGAGACCATCAACAAAACCTCCGGCACTTTGATCTCCGACATTGAGCGCCACTATAAGGAAATCTGCAAAGAGCGCGGAATCGACCCTCATGCAAAGGCAGAGCCGGAAACCGCCCCGATAGAGCAACCAACCAGCAATCTGACTTACTATGTAGCAGAGTGCATGGAATTTCCAAACCTCGGAGAATACCACGATAACTTGTCTTTGGAGGAAGCAATCCGCATTTATCAGGAGATTCCGGCAGAACGAATGAACGGGATCAAGGGCATTGGTTTTGAGCTGAAAGACGGAAGCGACTATGAAGGACCTTTTCCGATTTTGACCGGCCAGACCATTGACCTGGACACCATCCAGGCAATCGACTATTACCGTGATAATCCTCTGGTGCAAAAAGCGGTAAAGGAACTGGCTGCGGCAATGCCGGAAATGGAAGTGCTGGGGGCGGACGCCAATCAGCAGGAGGCTTTGTTTCTGATCGACAATGCCACCTATCTTCATATCCAGTCCTGTGACAGCGGCTGGGACTATACCCTTTACGATGCCGCATCCATGAAAGAGCTGGATGGTGGTCAGCTGGATATGCCGGAGATTTCCCGCATGAAGGCAGTTCTCCAGATTTG
This sequence comes from Ruminococcus sp. RTP21359st1_H3_RTP21359_211015, assembly GCF_040909065.1. Taxonomy (NCBI): domain Bacteria; kingdom Bacillati; phylum Bacillota; class Clostridia; order Eubacteriales; family Oscillospiraceae; genus Ruminococcus; species Ruminococcus sp. RTP21359st1_H3_RTP21359_211015. The sequence continues at coordinate 150,216 of NZ_JBDGDD010000002.1, read as the reverse complement.
TGATGACAACGATTTGGGCAGAGACTCGGTAAAATACGCACCGTTGTCCATGATTGAGACCTTGCAGGAAGCTGCCTACCAGCAGATGCAGGCAGAGGTCAGTCAGATGGCTGCTTCTTCCCAGCTGCCGGAAGCACAGGAGCAGGCACTGGATGAATACCCCATGCCGGATGAGCAGGTCTCCACACCAGATATGCAGGAATACGGCTACTCCTATGATGGGATGTTCCCTGTTACCAGAGAACGGGCGCTGGAACTGGATGCCGCCGGTTTGACCGTTTATGTGCTGCATGAGGACAATACGGAGAGCATGGTGTTTGACCCGCAGGAAATCATGGATCATGGCGGTCTTTTTGGCGTGGACCGTGAGGAATGGGAGAAAAGCCCTCAGTTCCACGAAAAGGTCATGGAGCGTCAGGAACATCAGCAGGAACGGGAACAAGCATTTCTCGCTCAGAACAGAGATTGCTTTGCTATCTATCAGGTGAGCCGTGACGATCCGCAGAATGTGCGCTTTATGAATCTGGATTGGTTAAAGTCCCATGACATTTCCATAGACCGCAGCAATTATGACCTCATTTACACAGCTCCGCTGAGGGAGTCTGGCACGGTACCGGAGCAGCTGGAAAAACTATATGAGCAGTTTAATCTGCAAAAGCCGGCGGATTTTCACAGTCCTTCTATGAGTGTCAGTGACATCGTTGCGATCAAGCAGGACGGTAAGGTATCCTGTCATTACTGTGACAGTGTTGGTTTTACCCAGATCCCCGGATTCCTGCCGGAAAATCCGTTGAAAAATGCGGAGATGGCCGTGGAGGACGATTACGGCATGATCGACGGTATCATCAACAATGGCGCAAAAGAGCCTACGGTGGCAGAGCTGGAACAGCAGGCCCGCAACGGTCAGCCCATTTCCCTCATGGATTTGGCTACCGCTGCCCATCGGGAGGAACGGGAAAAGAAAAAGTCCGTCATGGAGCAGCTGAAAAGCCAGCCCAAGGCAGAACACAAAAAGACAGCGCCCAAAAAGAGTGCGGAAAGGGAGATTTGATATGGGAAACTTTACTTTTGAGGAAATGAACCTGATGTGCATTTACAATACCGGTAGCCGCACCGGATTGATCGACAGCCTGCGTGAGATGCGCGGCGAGCTATCACCGGAGGAAACGGAACTGAGTGAGCTGACCGACAGCGCCCTTATGAAGCTCTGCGTGATGACCGATGAGGACTTTTCCCAGCTGGAGCTGTACCCGGATTTTGACCAGTAAATTTATCGTGTAAAAAATATAGTGAGAGAAATTGTCTGACGGATAAGCGATTTCTCTCACTTTCATCACAATATCCCACTATACTTAGAAAGATGGATGAAGTATAATCTAAGCAACAAACAATAATTGAACAAAATCGCTGCGCGATGGCCTGTCAAGGCTGTGGCGCAGCTTTCTTTTTCTCAATAATAAAATAGGCAATGGCAATTCTTACCAGTATTTGATATTGTAAAGTTACCACACAAAACAATTCAATACAGAAAGACACCACTGCCTATGAAAAGAATACCATTTGACCACTTTTCTGACAAGCGGTTTTATTATGCTAATGCACCTCCATGTAAGCAGGGTTTTTCATTAACTACTGATTTTACATGGAGGATTTTATTATGTACGAAGAAATTTTTAATCAGATTCGATCTGCTGCGAATAAACGGAATCTCAAGGATTCCACGATTCATGCATACTGTACCAGTGTTGCTCATTTTTTGAACCACACAGCCAAGGATATAGATGCATTAACAACTGACGATGTTGATATATTCCTAACTGAAAAGAAACTTTCCGGGATTTCACCAGAAACATACAATCACTACCATTCAGGAATCCGCTTCTTTTACAAAAAAATATTGAAGAAGAATTGGGATGATGATGACATACCTCGTATGAAAAAGGACAGAAAGTTACCAACGGTGCTTACAAAAACAGAAATATCAGCTATTCTTGATGCTACGCCAAATTTGAAGCACAAAGCTATGATTGCTACTATGTATTCAGGCGGACTTCGTGTTTCAGAAGTCACACATCTTCATTATGATGATATTTCACGCACGAACAAAACCATACACATCCGTGATGGGAAAAGTCGCTCTGATCGTTATACTTTGCTTGCAGACCGGACGCTCGAAATATTGACAGAATACTGGTTTCAATGTGGCAGACCAAGAGAGATTCTGTTCCCAAGTTCATGGACAGGGGATTATCTTACAAAAGATAGTGTCATTCAGTTTTTTCGTGAAAGCGCCGAAAGAGCAGGCATTCAGAAACACGTCTCCACACATTGTTTGCGTCATAGTTTTGCAAGTCATCTGTTTGAGTCAGGCTGCGATATAAAATATATTCAGGCTCTTTTGGGACATCGTGATCCAAAATCAACAGAGGTTTATCTGCATGTAAGCAATAAAACCCTGCTTGGAATTAAGAGTCCATTTGATGAGATGGGCGGTGAATGATTATGGAGAAATCATGTACGATACAGGATGTATTTGAACGGTTTTATCCTTCTTATGAAAAGAGGAATAACCCTCCTTCTCATCATAGAAAAACAGCTTATCATATCATGAACTGTAAAACAGGAGCTTTTGGTGTAAACATCAGTGTTTGTGAGGACTGCGGATGCATCAGTGTTCACAACAACTCCTGCAGAAGCAGATGCTGTCCCATGTGCCAGGAGTTTCCGAAAGAGAAATGGATTGATGCACAAAAAGAGAACGTATTGGATGCACCCTATTATCATGTAGTATTCACAGTTCCTGAGGAATTGAATTCCATCATTTACAGCAACCAGAAGCTGTTATATGATGCACTGTATCATGCTGCTTCAGCCACATTGAATGAATTGTCAAAAGATGCAAAGTACCTGGGAGCTGATATAGGGTATATCTGCATTCTTCATACCTGGGGTTCTGCAATGAATTATCATCCTCATATTCATACCATTGTTCTTGGAGGTGGGCTTGATGATGAAAATAAATGGAAAGAAACAGATGGAAATTTTTTTCTCCCATATGGTGTTGTCTCAAAAGTGTTTCGTGGAAAATATCTGGATGAGTTAAAAAGCCTGTGGAATGATTCTAAGCTTAAATTTCATGGTACAGCAGAGAAATATCAGAACAGCTATCGTTTTAAAGAACTTCTTGGTAAGTGTTATGAAAAGAACTGGGTCACTTATTGTAAAGAAACTTTCAATGGTGCACAGTCGGTTATCAATTATCTTGGAAAATATACCCACAGGATAGTAATCAGTAATCATCGAATCAAATCCATGACAGATACGACGGTTACATATGTAGTAAAAGACTATAAAAACGAAGGCTGCTGGAAAGAGAAAATAATTTCAGGAGAAGAATTCATCCGTCGATTCATGATGCATGTTCCTCCCAAACGATTTGTCAGAATCCGGCACTATGGTCTGCTATCATGTAGAAACAAGAAAAAAAAGATAACTCACTGCAGAAACCTGCTTGGATGTAAGAAATACATTTCTACATTAAAAAATCTAAATGCAGTAGAAATGATAAAGGTTTTGTATAACATCGATGTATGCAAATGTTCTTCTTGCGGAGGGAATATGGTATCACCCCGCAAAGATAAATACAGTTCTTCTTTTCGTGCACATATGAGATGTTAAAATCTATAATTGCATAGAATAAATGACTTCCGCATAGGAGGTTTGTTTGTCATGCCTGAAATTGATTTCTTGAATAAAAAAACTTTTACCAAAACATCCGGTATGATAAACTTAAGGAAAAGAGCAACGATTGAATCCCCATAGCTATCGGCTAAAGGGACGCGACTTTGTTCACCAAAGTAAAATCGAAATTGATGCAAACGAAAGGGCAGTTTTTATCAGAACTCAAGGCTGCTTTTTCGTTTACACCAACTCCGATTGTTTCCTTAACAGTTTGTAGGGGTGATTAAAATGAAATGTCCGTATTGTGGTGAAGAAATGCAACTTGGTTGTATTCAATGCAGAGATGGTGTCTATTGGAGCGAAAAAGAACGAGTTATTGCGGCCCTCAACATTGGTGGGGGCAAGTCAATCAAACTCAATGAAAAGTCAATCGGTGGACCTTTTGGTGGAGCGTCTGCGGAGGCTTGGCTCTGCGAGAAGTGCAAGAAAATTGTCATTGAGTATTAAATTTCAGTTTGTTTGTGCATTGATGATTATCTTGAACTTAGGAGGTGTTTAATGAAAACGGTTCTTTTACATGGGTTGGGACAAACTGCACAGGACTGGAAAGAAGTAGTCCAACAACTATCAATTTCCGATGTCGATTGCCCAGAACTTTTTTCTTCAGCAGAAGATGAAATATCATATTCGCAGATTTTGGGCGATTTAGAACAGCGGTATTCAGAAGTAAAAGAGCCGCTTCGTATCTGCGGCCTTTCGTTAGGTGCGCTTCTTGCGATTGATTTTGCTATTCGGCATGAAGAAAAAGTGGCTTCGCTGGTTTTGATTGGCGCACAATATAAAGTTCCAAGTTTACTGATAGATTTTCAAAATCTTATCTTCCGTTGTATGCCAGACAAGGCTTTTGAAAGTATGGGACTATCAAAAAGCAGCACCATAAAATTGGCTCACTCTATGCGGTCATTGGATTTTACTTCTCAATTAAACAATATTCGATGTCCAGTGACAATTTTGTGTGGCAAAAAGGATGCTGCCAATCTAAAGGCTTCTAAAAGGCTAAAAGAACTGCTACCCCAAGCCACTTTGCACATCGTTCCAAATGCAGGACATGAACTCAATAAATATGCACCAAACACGATTGCAGAGATATTAAATAACTAAAATGTAATATTCACAGTTTTACTTAGCAGGAAATCATTTAGGTTTCCTGCTTTTCTTTTACCCAAAAACCGAAAGGAGGACAGAACACCATGCCAACCAAAGCTGAACTATATGCACAGATGGCGGAGAAAGTGGCAACGCAACTCACTGGAAGCTGGCAGGAATGGGCAGGGTTCCTTACTACGGCAGCCCGACTTTACAAGTATCCGTTCCATGAGCAGCTGATGATCTACGCCCAGCGCCCGGACGCTACCGCCTGTGCAGAGTACGATTTGTGGAATGAAAAGATGGGCCGGTATGTAAGGCGCGGCTCCAAGGGAATCGCTCTGGTGGACGATTCCGGGGACAGACCCCGCCTGCGCTATGTTTTTGATATTTCCGACACCGGAACCCGTGAACATTCCCGCACTCCCTGGCTGTGGCAGCTGGAGGAGCGCCATTTGGATTCGGTGCAGGCCATGCTTGAGCGCACCTATGATGTTTCCGGTGATGACCTTGCCGGACAGCTCACCGAGGTAGCCGGAAAACTGGCTGAGGAATACTGGACGGAGCATCAGCAGGACTTCTTCTATATCGTTGACGGTTCCTTTTTGGAGGAATATGATGAGTTTAACATCGGAGTACAGTTCAAGGCAGCAGCCACCGTCAGCATCACTTACGCTTTGATGTCCCGCTGCGGACTGGAGCCGGAACGCTACTTCGACCACGAAGATTTCATGGCAATCTTTGATTTCAACACCCCGTCCACCATCGGGGCGCTGGGAACAGCGGTCAGCCAGATCAACCAGCAGGTGCTGCGGCAGATCGGCGTTACCGTCCGAAATGCAGAGCGCGAAGCCAACCAAGAAAGGAGCAAACAAGATGAACAATCCCATGACCTATATCCAGAACGGAGACTATCTGATTCCCGACCTGAAGCTGAGCCAGCAGCCGGAGAAACCCCTGGGCAAGTACGGCAGGATGAGGAAAACCTACCTGAAGGAACATCGTCCCATCCTCTACAACCAGATGCTGCTGAGCGAGAAGCTGTACCCGCACCTTCTGGAGATCGACGAGACCGCCCAGAGCAGACTGGAGCAGATGATGCCCCAGCTGGCGAAGGAAGCGGGAGCCACCGAGGAACTGAAAGCCAGCGATCCCATGAAGTGGGTGGGGCTGATGAACACCTGCAAAGCTCAGGCCGAGGAAATCCTGATGGCGGAGCTTATCAACAGCTGACTCTAAACCTGTTCCTCTCCGAAGCGGAACAGATCCAATCCATAGATGAAGCAGAGAATGTAGCGCATACATCCTCTGCTTTTTCTTTTGCCCAAAATGACATCGACCATGTGCTGCGTTTGGGCGGCAATACAGACCGTCAAAGGGAGCGTGTGGTTGCAGCCTTTGAAAAGCAGAAAACCACCGCTGAGATTGCTGAGATACTGAAAACGCTGTACCACGGCGGTAACGGCCTTGGCAGTGTGAGCGCATGGTATGCCGAGGATGGTATCCATCTTTCCCACGGGAAGTCTGCCCGTTATGACAGGTCTGCCCAGGTCATTTCCTGGGAGAGCGCCGCAGAGCGTATCGGGGAACTTTTGGAAAGTGGTCAGTTTGCCTCCAATGTGGAGCTTGCAGAAGTGGCAGGCTATGAACGATCCCTCCTTGCAGAAAAGCTCTGGTATCTGTATCACGATCTCAGTGAGGATGCCAGAGAAGCCGGATATTTGTCCTGCCTGTCAGAGATCAAAGGCAATGGTTTCCCGGAGGAGACCCGCCACCTGATGGAGCAGCTGAGTGAACCGGCTTTCCGCCAGACCCTCAAGGAAGAATACGCTGCCTTCTGGACTGCCTATCAGCAGGACCGTGACCTGTTGCGTTTTCACTATCATAGACCGAGGGAGATCTGGGAGAACCTGAAGGACCTTGACCTGCCCCGCAGGACCTTTTCTTCAGAGCTTTCCCAAGTGCCAACCGTCCAGCACTTTATTACCGAGGATGAGATCGACGCCGCCATGACCGGCGGAAGCAGTTTCGCCGGTGGAAAAGGCCGTATCTATGCGTTTTTCATGGCAAACCATACGGATAAGGAGAAAGTGAGATTCCTCAAAGACGAGTATGGCATTGGCGGACGCTCTCATGCCTTGTCCGGTGCAACACACAGCGGCGAAGATCACGATGGGAAAGGACTGCACTATAAAAAGCAGGACTGCCCGGATGTTCACTTGAACTGGGAAAAGGTTGCCAAGCGCATTACCTCACTTGTCCAGAAAGACCGCTATCTTACCGAACAGGAACAGGCGCAGTATGACAAAATCCAGTCTGAAAAGGAACTGGCCGAAGAAGATGCCATTCAAACACAGCAGCCGGAGGTGGAGAAAGAAACGCCAAAGCCTATCCTTCGGGAGCAGTTTGAGCAGTATAAGCCTGTGGTGACTGCCGCTATTTCCGAGGATGCCGCATACCGCAATGCCTGCGGGCATTCTGACCGTGAAAATGCTGTCATCGAGGGCAATGCCGCTGTGCGCCGTGCGGTTCTTGGTTCTAAGGATATGGAGCTGATCCGACTCTATTCGGATGTGCCGGAGTTCCGTCAGCGTCTGCACCGGGAAGTGATCGACGAGACCTATCCAAAGCTCCATGAGCTTCTGCGCCCTCTTTCTCAGGAAGATATTGATACTGTCCTTTGTGCATGGAACGGCAATATCGAGAGTAAACACGCTGTTGTCCGCTATATGAAAGACCATGCAAGAGAAAAAGATACCGCCGCATGGCTGGCTCAGGAATACGGCGGCAGTAACAGCAACAGCCTGTTCGTTGTCCGTGCCGGCAGCCCGGAGGAAACGCAGCTGCCCTGGCCGAAGGTACAGCGCAGGCTTGCCCAGCTCATTCAGGAGGAACGGTTTTATACCGAAGAAGAACAGGATCGTTTTGACAACATCGACCCAATCGCCATCCGGGAAGCTCTGGAGGAAAGAGGGATTGTCAACGGCCAGGTGGCAGACCCGGAAAAACTGGACAATGATCCGTTTATCCAACAGGTGAGGTCAGATGCAGAGCAGATTGCAGATGCCGAGACAGAGCAGACTTCCGAAGTTTCCATTTCCGATGAGGAATATGACGCAGTTCGCCGCCCAATTCCGCAAAGAACCTCCTATGACCCAGCCGCCCCGGTCTATGCCGTGGGCGATACCGTGTATATCGAGGATGACGCCTATCAGATCACCGAGCTGCGGGAGGACACCGTACAGCTTCTGCCCACCGGGATGGTATATCCCATCTACCGGGCAGAGCGCAAAGAACAGTTCGAGCAGCTGCTTCGGGCAGACCGCCGCAATGCTTACTATACCGAGTTTCTTCCTATTGACCCGGACAAGGCAGAACAAGACTTGCGGGATGTATTGGCTCATGGACTGATGGATGAAGCGGATAAAAAGCAGATTTCCACGCTGCTGCAATCCGGCAGGAGCAACAGCGAGATCGCCTACTGGCTGAGCAGAGCCTATTCCGGTGAGATTGAGACACTGAATCTGGAGACCGGCGATATTGTCGATTACCGTACCACGGCACAGGGCATAGAACTGGAAGTCATGGATGCAGAGGAAAAGCGTCTGGCTATGCTGTATTTCCGCTGGGATGAGGTTGCGCCTTTGCTGCGCGGGATGTATGCCCGTCAGCAGGACGGTTTTGGACAGGAACAGCCCCAACCGGCTACCGAATCCCCGACCTTCCATTCCGAGACCATGGCCGTCTATCCGGGCGATAAGAACAATCTGCCTTATGATGTGGTGGTGGAACGACTGCATATCGAGGAGCCGGAGCCGCCAGCCCCTGTGACTGAGCCGGAGAAAACCTTTGAGGAAGTGCTGGACGAACACCCGGTTTCCATTCAGGTCAATGGCCAGTGGCAGACCTTTCCCAATGCCAAAGCTGCCGAGGAAGCATCTTATGAGGAATACAAGGCTAACCTGCGCCGCAATGCAAAAAACTTCCGCATTACAGATGAGCATTTGGGTGAGGGCGGTCCGAAAGCCAAGTTCCAGGCAAATGTCAATGCGATTCGTTTGCTGAAAGAGCTGGAAGCTGCCGGACAGCAGGCAAGCCCCGAACAGCAGGAGGTTCTTTCTCGATATGTGGGCTGGGGCGGTCTCTCTGATGCGTTTGACCCGGAGAAACCGGCATGGGCTTTAGAGTATGCCCAGCTAAAAGAACTGCTGACCCCGGAGGAATATGCCGCCGCCAGAGGTTCCACCCTCAACGCGCACTACACCAGTCCCACGGTAATCCGGGCCATCTATGAGACCGTGGGCCGCATGGGTTTTGAGACCGGCAACATCCTGGAGCCGTCCTGCGGTGTGGGCAATTTCTTCGGTATGCTGCCGGAAGAAATGCGAAACAGCCGTCTGTATGGCGTTGAGCTGGATTCCATCAGTGGACGGATTGCAAAGCAGCTCTACCCCAAGGCCGACATCACCGTGGCCGGGTTTGAGACCACCGACAGGCGAGATTTCTATGACCTTGCCATTGGTAATGTGCCTTTTGGCCAGTATCAGGTTCGAGATAAAGCCTATGACAAGCTGAATTTCAGCATCCACAACTACTTTTTTGCCAAAGCACTCGACCAGGTGCGTCCCGGCGGCGTGGTGGCCTTTGTCACCAGCCGCTATACGATGGACGCCAAGGATTCCACCGTGCGCCGGTATCTTGCTCAACGTGCCGAGCTGCTGGGAGTCATCCGTCTGCCTAATGACGCGTTCAAAAAGAATGCCGGTGCCGAGGTGGTATCCGACATCATCTTTCTCCAAAAGCGGGATCGCCCGCTGGACATCGTGCCGGAATGGACCCAGACCGGACAGACGGAGGACGGGTTTGCCATCAACCGGTATTTTATCGACCACCCGGAAATGGTGCTAGGCAGACAGGAGCCGGTAAGCACTGCACATGGTATGGACTACACCGTGAACCCCATTGAGGGGCTGGAACTGGCCGATCAGCTGCACGATGCCGTGAAGTACATTCGCGGCACCTACCAGGAGGCCGAGCTGCCGGAGCTGGGCGAAGGCGAAGCCATTGACACCTCCATTCCTGCCGACCCCAATGTGAAGAACTATTCCTATGCCATTGTAGACGGGCAGGTGTACTACCGGGAAAACAGCCGTATGGTGCGCCCTGACCTCAACGCCACCGCCGAAGCCCGCGTGAAAGGTCTTGTGGGACTGCGTGATTGTGTGCAGGAACTGATCGACCTTCAGATGGATGCAGCGGTTCCGGACAGCACCATTCGGGAGAAGCAGGCGGAACTGAACAGCCTCTATGACAGCTTTTCTGCCAAATACGGTCTCATCAATGACCGTGCAAACCGTCTGGCCTATGCAGACGATTCTTCCTATTACCTGCTCTGTGCGCTGGAAGTCATCGACGAGGACGGTAAACTGGAACGTAAGGCAGATATGTTCACCAAGCGGACCATCAAGCCCCATCAGGCGGTGGCTGTGGTGGATACGGCAAGTGAAGCACTGGCGGTGTCCATCTCGGAAAAAGCCTGCGTGGATATGGACTATATGAGCCAGCTTACCGGAAAAACAAAAGAAGAACTGGCCGGAGAGCTGCAAGGCGTAATCTTCCGTGTACCGGGACAGTTGGAGCAGGACAGAACGCCCCATTATGTGACTGCTGATGAATACCTCTCTGGCAATGTACGCCGAAAGCTGCGTCAGGCACAGCGGGCAGCACAGCAGGACCCGGTTTATGCAGTCAATGTGGAAGCTCTTACCGCCGCCCAGCCCAAAGACCTGGATGCGTCGGAGATCGAGGTGCGTCTGGGCGCTACCTGGATTGACAAGGAATATATCCAGCAGTTTATGTATGAGACCTTTAATACCCCGTTTTATCTCCAACGCAGTATCGAGGTCAACTATTCGTCCTTTACCGCTGAATGGCAGATCAAGGGAAAATCTTCTGTATCCTACAACGATGTGGCAGCTTATACCACCTATGGGACCAGCCGCGCCAACGCCTACAAGATTCTGGAGGATTCCTTAAACCTGCGGGATGTCCGCATCTATGACACCATAGAGGACGCAGACGGAAAAGAGCGCCGCGTGCTGAATGCCAAGGAGACCACCCTGGCGGCTCAAAAACAGCAGGCGATCCGGGAAGCCTTTAGGGACTGGATCTGGAGAGACCCGGAGCGCCGCCAGACTTTGGTGAGCCAGTACAACGAGGAAATGAACTCTACCCGTCCCCGTGAATATGATGGCAGCCACATCACTTTTGGAGGCATGAACCCGGCCATTACCCTGCGGGAACACCAGAAAAGCGCCATTGCCCATGTGCTGTATGGAGGAAATACCCTGTTGGCACATGAAGTAGGCGCAGGCAAAACTTTTGAAATGGTAGCTGCTTCGATGGAAGCCAAACGCCTGGGACTGTGCCAGAAATCTCTCTTTGTGGTTCCAAACCATCTGACAGAGCAGTGGGCGTCGGAGTTTCTGCGTCTCTATCCTTCCGCCAATATCTTAGTCACCACCAAAAAGGACTTTGAGACCCATAACCGAAAGAAGTTCTGCGCACGTATTGCGACGGGTGATTATGATGCCATCATCATGGGACACAGCCAGTTTGAGCGTATCCCCATCAGCCGGGAGCGTCAGGAACGGCTTCTCTATGAACAGATCGACGAGATCACTGAGGGGATTGCAGAGGTACAGGCCAGTGGCGGCGAGCGTTTTACCGTCAAACAGCTGGAGCGTACCAGAAAGTCTCTGGAAGCCAGACTGGAAAAGCTGCAAGCCGAGGGGCGAAAAGACGATGTGGTAACCTTCGAGCAGCTGGGTGTGGACCGTTTGTTTGTGGACGAGGCCCACAACTATAAAAACCTGTTTCTATACACAAAAATGCGGAATGTGGCTGGTCTTTCCACATCGGACGCGCAGAAATCCTCCGATATGTTTGCCAAGTGCCGCTATATGGATGAGATCACCGGAAACCGTGGCGTGATTTTTGCCACCGGCACCCCGGTCAGCAACTCCATGACCGAGCTTTACACCATGCAGCGTTACCTTCAGTATGAACGCCTGCAAGAACTGAACATGACCCACTTCGACTGCTGGGCTTCCAGATTTGGGGAGACCGTCACAGCATTGGAGCTGGCACCGGAAGGCACCGGCTACCGGGCAAGAACGAGATTCAGCAAGTTCTTTAATCTGCCAGAGCTGATGAACCTGTTCAAAGAAGTGGCGGACATCAAGACCGCCGACCAACTGAACCTGCCCACCCCGGAGGTGGAATACCACAACATCGTGGCGCAGCCTACCGAACATCAGCAGGAAATGGTGAAGGCACTCTCTGAGCGCGCTTCCGAAGTACACAGAGGCAGTGTGGACCCGTCGGTGGATAATATGCTCAAAATCACCTCGGATGGCCGCAAGCTGGGACTGGACCAGAGGATCGTCAACCAGATGCTGCCGGATGAACCTGGCACAAAGGTCAATCAGTGCGTGGACAACATCATGCAGATCTGGCGGGATGGCGAAGCTGACAAGCTGACCCAGCTGGTGTTCTGCGACATTTCTACACCGCAGGCAAAAGCTACTGCAAGCAAGGCGGCGAAAACGCTGGATAATCCACTGCTTCACGCACTGGAAGGTGCCGTGCCTCTGCCGGAGCAGGAACCGACCTTTACGGTATATGACGATATTCGTCAGAAACTCATTGCTCAGGGGATGCCTGCCGACCAGATCGCTTTTATCCATGAAGCCAACACCGAAGTGCGGAAAAAGGAGTTGTTCTCTAAAGTCCGTACCGGTCAGGTGCGTGTCCTTTTGGGCAGCACCGCCAAGATGGGCGCAGGCACCAATGTGCAGGACCGTCTGGTGGCACTTCATGACCTGGACTGTCCGTGGAGACCGGGAGACCTTGCCCAGCGCAAGGGCCGTATCGAGCGCCAGGGTAACCAGAATCCTCTTGTCCATGTGTACCGCTATGTGACCGAAGGAACCTTTGACGCATACCTCTGGCAGACGGTGGAGAATAAGCAAAAATTCATTAGTCAGATCATGACTTCTAAATCGCCGGTACGCTCCTGCGATGATGTGGATGAAACCGCCCTCAGTTTTGCAGAGATCAAGGCTTTGTGTGCCGGAGACCCACGTATCAAAGAGCGCATGGATTTGGATGTGGAGGTATCCCGCCTGAAGCTGATGAAAGCCGACCACCAGAGCAAGCAATATCGTCTGGAGGACCAGCTGCTCAAATACTTCCCGGAGGAGATTGAAAAGCACAAAGGCTTTATCAAGGGCTTTGAATCCGATCTGGAGGTTTTGGCAGCGCACCCGCACCCGGAGGACGGTTTTGCTGGTATGGAAATCCGTGGCGATCTGCTGACCGATAAGGAGAACGCCGGCGCAGCCCTTTTGGATGCCTGCAAGGAGGTCAAAACCTCCGATCCGGTGCAGATCGGCAGCTACCGGGGATATGCCATATCCGTGGAATTTTCCGCTTGGAAACAGGAGTATACGCTCCTGCTGAAAGGACAGATGACCCACCGGGCAACCCTTGGTACAGACCCTCGCGGAAATCTTACCCGTATCGACAATTCCCTCGCTCAGATGCCCCAGCGTCTGGAGGCGGCAAAGGCCCAGCTGGATAACCTCTATCAGCAGCAGGCTGCCGCAAAGGAGGAAGTCGGAAAGCCATTCCTTTATGAAGAAGAACTGCGAAGCAAAAATGCCCGTCTGGTGGAGCTGGATACTTTGCTGAACATCGACGGAAAGGGACAGGCACACGCCGAGGCTGTTGTTGCCAAAAGCGCACGGCCTTCGGTGCTGGATCATCTGAAACGTCCGGCGACGCCCCGCAGTACAGACAAGAAACCAAAACAGCATGAGGAGGTGCGATAACATGAATACCAATAATCTGAATACAGCCCTTTATGAAAAGATGGCCACTGAGCAGGAAAAATATAGGGACTGGCTGAAAAGCCAGCCCCCGGAAGAAATCCTGCACCACACCTATGAATATACTGTCCGTGAGGATATTGTGATGGCGATGGAGGAGCTGGAGCTGACCGACGCACAGGCCCAGGCGCTTTTGGAATCTCCCTCGCCGCTGGCGGATGTGTACCGTTATTTTGAAAAGCTGGAGACCGGCTATATGGATATGATCCGGGACAGCATTGAGAACCGTGCCGACGATGTGTGCAGAGCTAAAGAGGAACTGCGAACAACACCAATCTATCCCCATTCAGCTGCCTATGCGAGAGAACATGGGGAGCTGGAGCAGTACCGAGCTTCCAACAATGTAAATCTCCAATGCAAGGAGTCCATTGAAGCGGCGGTGCGGGAACACTTCGACGGAATGTATCTCAGCCACGATGCGGCAAAGGGTGTGATCGAGACCTATGGCATGGAGCGTGTATCTATGGTTCTGTCTAACACGATCCAGCTTCAGGACTGGGATGGGCGCTACTCCCGACGCAACAAAGAATGGGCCAAGACCATTCCTAATGATAATCCCGAAACCGTCCGTTGTGGTTATGCCTTAAACAGCCACCCTGCTGTGCTGGATGGTTTTATTGATCTGGTGCGTGAAGAACAGCAGCGCAGCCGTACCCAGAGAGAAAAACTGGAACCGTCCCGTCCCTCAGTACGGGATAAGCTCAAACAGGAGCTGCCCGCCAATAAGTCTGCCGCCCCGAAAAAACGGGAGCTGGAGCGATAACCATGGCAAAGCGCAAGCGGGATGTGCCGGTTCTGTTTTGGGTGTCCGCAGAAGAACTGGAACTGATCCATCAAAAGATGCAGCAATACGGGACAGAGAATTTGAGCGCTTATCTGCGGAAAATGGCGCTGGATGGTTATGTGGTCAAGCTGGAACTGCCAGAGCTGAAGGAGTTGGTCTCCCTGATGCGCCGAAGCAGCAACAACTTGAACCAGCTGACCCGCAAAGTGCATGAGACCGGGCGGGTTTATAATGCTGACTTGGAGGATATATCCCAGCGGCAGGAACAACTGTGGGAGGGTGTGAAGGAAATCCTTACCCAACTCTCCAAACTTTCATAACAGGGATAGATACTCCATTTGCGGAGGGAGGAACGGCGTTTCTTCGCCGCACCTTCCTCCGCTTTTTCTTTTTGTCTGTATCCTTGTCTTTTGCCTGTCCGTACCGGATAATATGAGTAGAATAAGAAGCGTAGCAAAGGAGTGAAAACAGATGCTGACCTTTGAAAAGGTGCTGGAGATTTTTGCGGATTACCTGACCGCAGACGAGACCATAGAAGTTTATATCAGCCGCCATGGATGTGTAAGAGTTGAATTTGACCAAGATTTTCACTATTGCTCTGGCGAGGTGTGCCATACTCCCAAGGAACTGTTCAATCTCTTAGCTGATGATTACCGGACTTATGTGGAGATTGAACTGACCAAAGGCAGACGGGAGTTGACGGAAGATGATGAGAGAGAAGCGGATGCCCTGTGCAAACGGTATCTGGAGCGTTGGAGGGAGGAACTGGAATGAAGATTTTGAAATGCTTGCTGATGATTGTAACTGCACCGGTCATTTTGGTGTTGACGCTTTTTGTCTGGCTCTGCATGGGGCTGATCTACATATCTGGTCTGGTGCTTGGTCTGCTCAGCACGGTAATTGCTCTACTTGGCGTGGCTGTGCTTATTACCTATTCCCCGCAGAATGGTGCAATTTTGCTGATTATGGCATTTTTGATTAGCCCGATGGGGCTGCCGCTGGCTGCGATCTGGCTGCTGGGAAAGGTGCAGAGTTTGAAATTTGCGATCCAGGATTGGGTGTATGGGTAAATGATGTGAATATAATTTGGAATGAAAAAGAAGCAGGACAATGGGAGATGAGACCCAATGCCCTGCTTCTCTGTTTATTCGGAACGAACTGTAATATATTTTTGATTGCGACTTTTAGGTTTATCGGGAATAGTCATTTCTAATTGCCCGGATTCTAAAAGCGGATTGATATGCTTCAAGGTGAAGTTTCTTAAATCTTTGAAGCCGCAAAATACTGCAAGCTCTTTCTTGGATTTTGGTGTTGTGCAAAAAGCCAAAATCTGTTTGGATACCGTTGATAGTTCAATAACTTGGTGGGTAACTTGGTGGATAACTTGGTGGGCGTCACCCTCTAAGTTGTAGTTTACATTTTTCAAGATGACTCTGAAATCTGTCGCTGTTGAGGAAAATTCGGGCTTATATGCCTCTGTGTATCCAGGCAGCTTTTCGGTTTCACTGACGATTTTGCGTAGGCCACTTCCACGGCGTTCCATGTACTTCATGCGGTGGAACAGGTCAGCAATCACAGGGTTTCGTCGCATCGAACGGATACTGTAAATATCGTATTCCTGAATTGAGCCGCCGCCAAACATACCGCCCGGAGATGTGATTTCCACCCGATCATCAAACATATCAATATGGATTTCGCTGCCAAGTACAATATAATCACGATGGATAAGCGCATTAACAAGAGCCTCTGTCACAGCTCGTTCAGCATAATCTGGCTTGTCTACACGATACTGTGCCTCTTTGACAAAACGGACTTTGGAATTATTGCGAATAAATTCACTGCCGCTTTTCAGTAGATAAATCAGATTCCCTTCGTATTCTTTATCGTCCAGTGCATCATCAAAGATAGAGCCTTTTTCCAAGCCATTCCACCGGGTACAGAACATACGGGAGTTATAAACTGTGTGCTGATCGGTCATGAGCTTTCCGGCATTGGTCAAGACCCCATTTTTGTCAGCCAAACCGAAGGAAACATAATCGGATGGCTCAAAGCGGAGGCCGGTTCGTTCCAGATAGGTTGCCTCCAGGAGTGTGAAGCTGTAATCCTTTTTCACAGCTTCTGTTGTTAAGGTGTCAAAGGACTGATTGGTTCCCTTTAAGATCAGTTCATTTACAATGTAATCCGGGGCAATTACGCTTTCATTTCCAACACGGATATATGCTTCCATCACTCCATCTGCCTTGTAATAATATGGGGTGCTGCGGCCGGGAGAAACCTCCAGAGCTAATAGATTTTTACCATCTTCCTGTAATGGTTTTAAGATAAACTGAGGTAATGGTGTGATACGTTCTTTGATTAAGCGGCTGATCGCTTCAGCATCCTTTTGAACATCGGACAAGCCGATAGGCTCCCGGTCATCGGAGACTCCGAAAAACAGAGTGCCGCCGATTCCATTGGAAAAGGCACTGACACTTTTTAACCAGCTTTTTGGCTTTTTTGTTTCGAGAGCAACTTTGAAATCACATTCGGTTGCTTCAGCAATGAGCTGTTCTATCATAGAAATCCCTCCTTTGAGGTTGTAGAATATTCTTTTTTATTATACCCAGCGGAGAAAGTTATTGCAACGATAGAAGCAAAGAGTTCAGCGAAAACAAAAATATTTATGAGAGGAGGACCTTCTATTATGGCAACTACAAGAATCATGCCGCTTCATGTCGGCAAAGGCCGCACAGAGAGTCGGGCAATCAGTGACATCATCGACTATGTGGCCAATCCAAAGAAAACAGATAACGGCAGGCTCATTACCGGCTATGCGTGTGACAGCCGGACTGCGGATGCGGAGTTCCTTCTGGCAAAGCGGCAGTACATTGCCGCTACCGGACGAGTGCGTGGTACAGATGATGTGATTGCCTATCATGTGCGCCAGTCCTTCCGCCCTGGTGAGATTACCCAGGAAGAAGCAAACCGGCTGGGCGTAGAATTTGCAAAGCGTTTTACTAAAGGCAATCATGCCTTTGTGGTCTGCACTCACATAGACAAGTCGCACATTCATAATCACATTATCTGGTCATCGGTCAGCTTAGAATATGACCGGAAGTTCCGAAACTTTTGGGGCAGCACCAAGGCGGTTCGTCGGCTAAGTGACACCATCTGTATTGAGAATGGACTGTCCATTGTAGAGAATCCGAAACTTCACGGAAAGAGCTATAACAAATGGCTGGGCGATCAGGCAAATCCATCTCACCGAGAGCTGCTTCGTGTGGCGATTGACAACGCATTATCACAAAGTCCTGCTGACTTTGAAGAACTGCTGAAGCTGTTGCGAGAATATGGTTGTGAAGTCTCAAAGCGCGGAAAATCGTATCGACTGAAACTCTCTGGTTGGGAGAAAGCCGCCCGCATGGACAGTCTGGGCGAAGGATATGGATTGGAAGATTTGCGGGCAGTTCTCTTAGGGAAGAAAGCACATACCCCGCGAAAGAAAACAGTCACACAGGCAGAGCCGCCGAAGGTCAATCTGCTGGTGGACATTCAGGCAAAATTGCAGGCTGGAAAAGGTGCTGGCTATGCGCGATGGGCTAAAGTTTTCAATCTGAAGCAAATGGCGCAGACCATGAATTACCTGTCAGAGAATAACCTGCTGGAGTATGCGGTTTTGGAAGAAAAGGCTGCGGCTGCCACGGCACATCACAATGAACTTTCGGCGCACATCAAAGCGGCTGAAAAGCGCATGGCAGAGATTGCTGTTCTGCGTACTCACATCGTAAATTATGCCAAGACCCGTGAGGTCTATGTGGCATACCGCAAGGCGGGCTACTCTAAGAAATTCCGGGAGGCACATGAGGAAGAAATCCTGCTCCACCAGGCTGCTAAGAATGCCTTTGATGAGATGGGCGTCAAGAAGCTGCCAAAGGTCAAAGAGTTACAGACAGAGTACGCAAAATTGCTGGAAGAAAAGAAAAAGACTTATTCCGAGTATCGGCGCTCCCGTGAAGAAATGAGGGAGCTTTTGACTGCAAAAGCAAATGTAGATCGAGTGCTGAAAATGGAGGTAGAACAGGATGTTGAAAAAGAAAAAGACCACGGCCAGCGGTAAGCTGGTCCTGGTCAAAAGCGTTCGCAGAACGCGCAGCCACAGAATGAAATTCTGTGTTCAAAGGGGCTTGGGGGCGCTGCCCTCAACAAGCAAGCGGAGAGGAAAATCACGGAGGGATTTTCTTCTCTGCGGGCCTGTGTGTATTAACACAGGCATTGCTTGCCTCTTTTCTCCGAAAATGAAAAGAACCAGTGAGAGAATCGTTAAATTTCACTCACTGGCTCAATTCGTTTCAAATTTTTTTGACAACTCTGTCAGTTCTTTCACCGTTTCCTGGGTGTGATGCAGCAGGGTGTCACGCATTTCTGGCGGACAGCTGGAATAAAGCATTTTCATCTGATTGACACCTTCATCCTCCAGAGAAACATCTGGATTTATAAGTGTATCTAAAGAGATATGCAGGACCTTGGCCAATGCTCTCAAAATCAAATAAGAAGGATTCATTTTCCCCTTTTCGATATTGGCGATTTGCTTTACAGAAACATGGCTCAAATCAGATAGCTCCTGTTGTGTTAGCTCTTTATTCTTTCGGGCTTCCCGCATTTTCTGCCCTAAAGCAGTTAAATCATCAATCGGCATAATCGTTCACCTCAATAACATTGTATCGTTCTGGTTTGTGCAAAGGAATAACCTAATTATGCCTGATGAACGGTAAGATTATGCTGATTTTTGCAGAGTAATAGGTAGGGATAAACTTGTATTCTTCGAGAAGACGAAATATAATATTTTAGGAGGTGCAAAATGGACTACATAACATTAAAAGAGGCAAGCCAAAAATGGAATGTTACGCCGCGCCAGATAAATTATTTGTGTACATCTGGGCGCATCCCCGGTGCTGTAAAAATGGCGACGATTTGGCTTATTCCTAAAAATGCAGAGAAGCCAGTAGACAGGCGGAGAAAAGAAAACAAATCTCAGTGAGGTTTCTGTGACATTTGGGTGATACACTGAAAATGAAGGAGTGTGATACCATGCGAATTTTAGTAGTCGAGGATGATCGACTTTTGAATAATACTTTATGCTATAACTTGAATACTGCGGGCTATGCGGTGGATTCTGCGCTGACAAAATCAGCGGCCGGTAGTTTCTTGACAGAGCAGGACTATGACCTAATTGTGCTGGATGTAAATTTGCCGGATGGGAACGGTTTTGACTTCTGCCGGGAGGTAAAAGAACGCCGTCCCGATACCGCTATTATCTTTCTGACCGCAAATGATATGGAAAGCGATATGCTCAAAGGGTATGAGCTGGGTGCAGAAGATTATGTGACAAAACCTTTCCCTATGAGTGTCTTTCAAAAGAAACTGGCGGTAGTGCTAGGGAGGCTGACAAAACAATATGGTGGTGATACTTATGAGGATGACATACTGACCATCAATTTTTCAGAAATGAGTGCTACTCTATCAGGAAAGCCACTTACATTCACACCACTGGAATATCGACTTTTGAAAATTCTGATGAAAAATCCACAGATTGTTTTGACCCGGCAAGTCTTGTTGGAAAAATTGTGGGACGCAGACGGAAATTTCGTGGATGAACACGCTCTGACTGCGGCTATCAGCCGGGTACGAAACAAAATTAAAACACCCGACCGTCAGTACATCAAAACGGTATATGGTATGGGTTATATGTGGATTGGAGGGGTGCTGAAATGAATGGGCGAAAACTCTCTGTCAACAAAGCCTGTCTCTTTTTAGCTGTTCTCCTGCTGGTGGCAATGGGGACGGTTTCAGCAGCTTTGTATGGGCTAACTCAGAATATAACCGCTGTCTGGTATGTAGTATTGTTCGGCATCTTTGTGCTGCTTTGCGCTGTTTGTTTTATGGTGCTGGTTCGGCGTAAACTGGCAATGTTCTCCGATAGCTTTTGTAGTCTGATAGATAATATGTTGTCCGGGAATATGCAGCCGAAACAGATTATTGAAGAAGAAAGTCTTTTCTATAAAATTGAATATCGGCTGAACCGTTTATATGAAGTCATGCAGGAAAACAAGAACAGCATTGCACAAGAACGGGCTGACCTGCAAGAACTGATTTCCGACATTTCTCATCAGGTCAAGACCCCGATTGCGAACTTGAAAATGATTAACAGCACCCTGCTTGAAAATGAAGTCCCTGTGCAAAAGCAAAAAGAGTTTCTTACAGCACAGGCCAGCCAACTTGATAAACTGGATTTTCTCATGCAGATGATGATTAAAACCTCTCGTCTGGAAGCAGGTGTCATTTCTCTGGAAAAGAAAAGCCAGCCGCTTTATGACACGCTTGCCGCCGCATTGGGCGGTATTCTTCTGAACGCCGAGAAAAAACAGATCAATGTTCAAGTGGACTGCCCGGAGAACTTGGTCGTTTCCCATGACAGAAAATGGACAGGTGAAGCATTGTTCAATATTTTGGACAATGCGGTGAAATATACGCCGGAGGGCGGTCAAATCCGTGTTTCGGTTGAAAGTTGGGAAATGTATGTGAAAATCGACATTGCAGATACAGGCATTGGCATTTCAGAACAGCATCAGGGAGCAATTTTCAAGCGTTTCTATCGAGAGGACATCGTACATGATGTAGATGGAATTGGTATTGGTCTATATCTGGCTCGTGAGATCGTAACCTTGCAAGGCGGTTATATCCGGGTAACATCCGAGGTTGGGAGGGGTTCAACTTTTTCCGTCTTTCTGCCTCGACAATAAAATAAGTACGCTAAAAAACAAAATGTCACAGACCTATGACATTTGAGATTTAATTAAACAGAGGTATTTTGTTTCCCGTGACATTTCTGTGGGGTTTACCTTTTATGATAGAGCCATCAAAAAGAAAGGGTGGTGTTCTATATGAACATATTACAAACGACAGATTTGAAGAAATATTACGGCACCGAACCGAACATTACAAAAGCATTGGATGGCGTGACCCTATCCATTGAGGAAGGTGAATTTGTTGCCATTGTTGGTACTTCCGGCAGCGGTAAGTCTACTTTGCTGAACATGATGGGCGGGTTAGATACGCCAACTTCCGGCAGTATTAAAGTAAAAGGGAAAGAATTATCGAAACTCAAGGATGAACAGCTTACCATCTTCCGCAGACGTAACATCGGGTTTATCTTTCAGAATTACAATCTTGTTCCTGTGCTGAATGTCTATGAAAATATTGTCCTGCCGGTGGAGCTGGATGGTGATACCGTGGACAAGCGGTTTATGGATGAAGTAGTGAAAATGCTGGCTCTCGATGGGAAGCTGAACAGTATGCCTAACAATCTGTCCGGCGGCCAGCAGCAGCGTGTAGCGATTGCCCGCGCCCTTGTTTCCAAACCAGCTATTATACTTGCAGATGAACCGACAGGCAATTTGGATAGCCGGACAAGTAGTGATGTTCTTGGTTTGCTGAAAGTTACAAGTCAGAAGTTCCATCAAACGCTTGTAATGATTACCCATAACAATGAAATTGCCCAGCTTGCCGACCGAATTATCCGTATTGAGGACGGAAAAATCGCACAGTGACAGGGGGTGACATTGATGGATGATATTTTATTTGGGAACAATAATCAGGCAACAATCAATCGTCTTGCCAAAAGAAGCTACCGCGCTAATAAGCAGAGAAATGTTTTCGTTACCATCGCATTATTCTTGACCGCCTTTATGATTACATCTGTATTTAGTTTGGGGTGCAGTTATTTTGAAACCTATCAAATGCAGCAAATTCGTGCGATGGGCACGACTGCGGATGTGGCAATTACAAGTCTCTCAGAAGAACAATATGAAGAATTGAGCCGATCCAGCTTGGTATCCGTAGTTGGTGTCAGTCAGAGATTGGGCAGCATTGATACATCTGGAATGGACGATGCCCTGCTGAGTATTACTTGGATAGACGAAACAGAATGGCAAGAACACCGTGTACCAACAATTTCGGATATACACGGAGATTATCCGCAAGCAAAAAATGAAATTATGCTCCCTACATGGGCTTTGCGTGCAATGGGGATTGATGATCCACAGATAGGGATGAATATTTCCCTTTCCTATCAACTCGGAACAGATTATCAATATATCTCCGATGAATTTGTTTTGTCGGGCTATTATACAGATTATTCGGCTTCACGTGCAGGCAACCGTGGTGCCGCTTATGTTTCGGAGCTTTTTGCAACACAAACAGGGCTTCCCTTTGATAGTGTGTCTACCGCAATGATTTCTTTTTCTGATGACAGTAATGCCCTGCGATCCTGTGAAAAACTAAAACGGAAGATTTCGTTTACAGAAAGTCAGTCCTTTGAAATTGTACCTATTGCTCAGAGCAATTCCACCACCATTGTTCTTCCACTGGCTGCTATTATCGTCTTTATCATTATCAGCGGCTATTTGCTGATTTATAACATTCTGTATATCTCAATTTCAAGAGATACACAATTCTATGGACAGCTTAAAACGATAGGCACGACAAAAAGACAAATCAAGCGGATCGTGCGTTCTCAAATATTCAGAACGGCGGTGATCGGTATTCCCAGCGGCCTGATTGTCGGTGGTATTGTTTCGCTTGGACTTGTTCCGTTTGCCATGAATATGATGTACTCAAGCGATACAGACCTTGGGGAGATAGTGTCCTTTTCCCCCATTATTTTTGCGGGTGCCGCAATCTTCACATTTTTTACTGCAATCATCGGCAGCATGAAACCAGCGAAAATAGCTGCAAGTATTTCTCCTGTTGCGGCTTCACGCTATACGGAGGCAAATACAAGGAGTTACCGAGATCATAAGAGCCATAGAACAAAATTATCTCGGATGGCACGAGATAATATTTTTAGAAACCCTAAAAGCGCTTTCCTTACTTTTGCGTCCTTATTTTTAGGCTTAATATTGTTTTTGGTTTCTGCTGGTCTACTATCAAGCCTAAGTCCCGACAATTTTGTAAATCAATGGGGAGAAAGTGATTTCGCATTGACTTACAGCATTTCCGAAGAAGGAAACCTGCTCTCTGATGAAATGTTGCAGCAAATTGAAACAATGCAGGGAATTGAAAATCTGCGCGTCACTTATTCTGCTTCACCGTGGCCCACTATGGATGTCATTTACGACGAAAATGTATTCGGGAAATATATTGATTCCTTGGATGGCGTATCAGGTCTTGATTTTTCAAATGCGGAAACACGAAAAAACTATACAGATAATTTTTGGAGCGGCGTTTACGGAATAGATTCCAGATATATCGAAGAACTTAATAAAACGCTTGATAAGCCTATTGACTTAACCGCCTTTGAAAAGGGAGAGTTGGTGGTTTTGTCCGCTATGACGGATGATGAGGGAAACCTATTGATTCAGCCAGGGCAAGCAATCACCGTTGTCGGTGAGTCCGGGGAACAGGTCTTTACAGTGGCAACTGGCTTTCTGGACGCTGATTTTCAGAGTGGTCGAGGAAATGAGAGAGGTACTGCCCCTGATTTGTATATCAGTAAGCAAGCAATAGAGAAGTTGTCTGGAGAAACCAAAATCTTTCGGATTGCTTTTGACACGATTGATAGCAGTTATGACAAAGGGATTATGGAGCAGCTTCAATCCATTACTGCTTCGTCACCGGGCATTACGATTCTGTCACGATATGAAAAGCAGCAAGAAATGGCCGGATATTTGCTGACCTCAAGGATTATAGCCGCAGGGTTGTCCGCTGTATTTTTGCTGATAGGAATTATGAATTTCATTAACACAATGGTTGTTAGTGTAAATACTCGGAAACATGAATTTGCAACACTTGAAAGTATAGGAATGACGAAAAAGCAAATTAGAAATGTATTGCTTTGGGAAGGCGTGTATTATTGGAGTATTTCTTTCCTACTGCTTGCTACACTGGGAACAGCGATATATATTCCAATATACTCAGCCTTTAGAAGAATGGTTCCTTATGCAGCTTTTCACTATCCTGTAATTTCTCTGTTGGTTGTCGCAGCTATTGTTTTGCTGGTCTGCTTGGCAACCCCCGTCATAACTTTCATGCAAAATGTTAAGCAAAGCGTTGTAGAGAGACTGCGGCAGAATTAAATATTTGCGATGAAAACCGGGAGATTATTCTCCCGGTTTTTCAAATCTCACAGGTTCGTGAGATTTCAGCCCATTATTCTGTCGAAACAGCGTGTGTCAGTGACATTTCTGTGAGGATTGCTTGTTAAGATAAGCGCAAAAGGAACAAGCTGCCGCACGACGGCAAAAGAAAAAAAGCCGTCGTACAGCAGCCTATCAACACGCCCATTTGAAACGGCGGCTTTGATTTTCAGAGCCGCCGTTTCTTTGCGATTGCACAAACCAATGACGACTTGCAGGGACACGGTAGCCGATTGGAGGTTAATTTACCGTGTCCCGTTTGCTTTTTCAAAGCTCACATGATCTACATCAGTTAAAAAAAGCATTGCTCCTCCTCCGGGCAAGTATAATATTGTATCGGCATTATCGTTCTATGTAATTCGGTATAATAATGGCTGTTCTTGGCGCGCCAGTTTTCCCCCACGGAAATCTGGCGTTTTTTGTTGCCATTTTTTCGGAGATGACCCGGTTGTCTGCCGGTGTCGGTCTCCACCTCCATTCGATTCACCCGTCAATCACCCGTGAATCGAAATGGAGGTACATAATGAAGAAAATTAACCTTCGGGAACTTTATCCTGATGTTTATACAACAGACTTTTTTGTAGATGTGACAGAGGAAGTAATGGAGACTATTCGAGCAGCTGAACGTGCGGAGGCTGCGTATGAGCGAAAGATGTATCGTTATAAAGCACAGTATTCTCTGGATTGCGAGAATGGCATTGAAAATGCGGTGTTGTTGAAGCCGCAGACACCGGAGATGGTTCTGGAGGAAAAACAGTTTCAGGAGCAGGTCTATGCCGCTGTGATGAAGCTGCCGGAGAAACAGGCAAAGAGGATTTATGCCCGATACTATCTGGGAATGACGGTAAATAAAATTGCCAAAGTAGAAGGTGTAGACCCAAGCCGTGTCCGAGACAGTATCCGCCGTGGATTAAAGCAGCTTGTAAAATATTTTTGATAAAATTTCATTTGATACGCCTGTTTTTTGCCTTTTTTGTCAGTGTTAATAAGAAGGACAAGTTTTCCTCCTTCATCAGTACATTGACAATCGAATAGACAGCACAACAGGTACATAACCCATGTACGAGCGAATATGAAACGCCGCGAAGATGGAGCAGTCAGGGAGGTGATGAAAGAACTGCTTCGGAGCGATCTACGATTTCATAAAACGGATTGTGGCAGATTCGGCGCGATGACTGCATGGGGGCTTAAAGATACTTCCTCACGGCCCGCCAAAGACTTGGGGGGAACCCTGCGGCGCACGAGTAAAACGACGCCGCGGAGTTATGACAACCGCGCCAGCGGAGACCTGTTATGTTCCCATCGTCAGGGTTGCGTGGCAAATGTGACGAGAATTGAGTCATATTGAAATAGGAAGCGACTGCTCTTTTGGGTGGCCGCTTTCTATTCAAAATCAGATACCATGCGCTGGCAGTTTCGGCTGCCAGCGTATTCATGTGATTTTGAAAGCACGATGATAACCTTGACAGATTGGAGGGAATATAGTCTATGGAAAAGCTCATTACACGAAAAGAAGCTGCTGAAATCTTAGGAATCAGCATAGCAACGCTGGATGCCGCCCGTAACAACGGCTTGATCTCTTATGTGCAGTATGTTCAGAATGGCTGTGTGTATTTTACTGCGGCAGGTCTCCAGGAGTATATCGCAAAATGCACGCACAGAGCAAAACCAGTTGAGAGAAGCGCAACTTACCGTAAACCTCGAAGCGGAAGATCGTGAGCCGGTCCGTATCCTTGATGGAATCAGAGAGGTCTGATAAAACAAAGGTACAGCGCTGGAGATTATTCTTAGGAGGTGGAGGAATTGGCAAATAGAAAAATAATACTTCCTCAATATGGCACAGTCATGAAAAGAGGTGTCCTATATTATAGGACCAGAATCAAAGACGCGAATGGTAAGCTCGTAGCTATCTACGCAAAAACACCTGAAGAACTATATAACAAAGAAACGCTTGCGTTGGAACAGATTGAGAATGCTACTTTTCATCGGAAAACGCCCACAGTTGCAGAGTATTGTGAAAAGTGGCTGCTGATGCAGTCGGTTCATGTACGAGCCACTACCTTGACGGATTACACCTCAAAGGTCAGGCGGCATATTATAGCGGAATTGGGAGATAAACGGATGGGAGAGGTTAGTCTGGATGATATTCAACTTGCCCTTGTTCCGGTTTCCAAGAAATCTGCATCGGTTTATAAATCTGTGGTGATCCTTTACAAGTCTATCTTTCGCGCAGCGATGGAAAGCAGGATCATTGACCATAACCCAACGATTTATCTGACAACAAAAGGTGGCGGTGTTCCTCAAGAGGAGCGTCAGGCTTTGACAGATGAACAGGTGGAGCGACTTTTGGATGCTATCCGAGATTTGCCGCCTTATGTCTTTGTCATGATCGGTTTGTATGCGGGTCTGCGCCGGGAAGAAATTCTTGCTCTGCAATGGGATTCAGTATATCTGGATACGGATACTCCATATCTGACGGTAAGGCGGGCATGGCATACAGAACACAACAGACCGGTGATTTCGGATGAATTGAAAACCAAGGCTGCGGAGAGAAATATCCCCCTTCCTGTTTGCTTGGCTGAGTGTTTGAAAGCAGCAAAGGAAACTTCGACTTCGGAGTACGTGGTTTCAAACCGGGATGGCGAACCGCTGTCCTACACGCAGTTTAAGCGACTTTGGCAGTATATTGTTACGAGGACGGTCAAGGAGCGGAGCTATTATCGGTATGAAGATGGAAAAAGAGTAAAGCATACTGTCACACCTGTCTTGGGAGAAAAGGCTGCTCATAACGGAAAAGTGGTTTACAGTCTGGACTTTGAAGTAACACCCCATCAGCTGCGGCATACTTACATTACCAATCTCATTCATGCATCGGTAGATCCCAAAACGGTTCAATACCTGGCAGGCCATGAAAGCAGCAAGATTACCATGGACATTTATGCAAAGGTTAAGTACAACAGACCAGATGAGCTGGTCAGATCAATGAACTGTGCGTTTGCAAGCTGGGATGCAGCACAGTAATAACAAATAGGAAATGAAGAAGGAGCGAGGCAAGGATGTCTCGCTCTTTGTTTTACCTCAGCCGTATCTTTGATTAAATCGGGGCTTTCTGATAAAAAGAGAGTGTAGATACGGAGACTACACATTATCAAGAAAGGACGATCAAAGATGGCAAAAAAGAAAACACAGATCCCGAAGTACGGGACCATTACATTGAAAGGAATCCAGTATTACAGAACCAGGATTACGGATGCAGATGGCAAAGAGTTGAGTTTGTATGCCGCAACTTGTGAAGAATTGTATGAGAAGCAGTTAGAGGCCCGGAAGCAGGTGGAAGAAATTATCTTTCACCGGCAGCATCCGACAGTAGCCGAGTATGGCGAGAAGTGGCTGCTGATGCAGTCGGCAAAGGTGTCTGCGTCTACACTCAGAGGTTATACGAGGGATATGACAAACTATATCATCAAACCTCTGGGAGAGATGTATATGGAAGAAGTGACTGCTGACGATATTCGGCTGGCGCTTGTTCCATTGTCAAAGAAATCGGAAGGCTTATACAATAAGGTCAATATGCTACTCAAGTGCATTTTTTATGCGGCAGAGAGAAATCAAATTCTTGAACACAATCCCTGTGCGGGAATATCCGGTAAAGGCGGAAAACCGACAAAAAAGAAGGAGGCATTGACAGATCAGCAGGTAGCCGTGCTTCTGGATACAGTCAAGGGACTTCCTCCATATTTGTTTATTATGCTCGGTTTGTATTCCGGTCTGCGTCGGGAAGAAATTCTTGCACTGCAATGGGATTGTGTATTTCTGGACGAGGATACACCTTATCTATCGGTGAGGCGGGCATGGCGTACAGAGCATAACAGACCCGTGATTTCTACGGTGCTAAAGACTCCGGCGGCAAAAAGGGATATTCCGATACCGAAGTGTTTGGTGGATTGTCTGAGAGAAACGAAAGAAAATTCCATATCAGATTATGTGATTGCTGACAGCAAAGGGGAGCCGCTGGCTGCTTCGCAGTTTCAAAGAGTGTGGCAGTATGTCGTTGTCCGCTCCACTAAGCCCCGGAACTATTATAAGTATGTGAATGGGCAGAGCATCAAATACACGGTTACCCCAACGCTGGGCATGACCAAGAAAAATCAACCCAAAATCAGATATACGCTGGACTTTGATGTAACCCCGCATCAGCTGCGGCACACTTACATTACCAATCTTCTCTATGCTGGTGTTGATCCAAAGACCGTCCAATACCTTGCCGGACACGAAAACAGCAAAACAACTATGGACATCTATGCAAAAGTGAAGTACAATAAACCAGAGGAGCTGTTTGGGGTAGTAAATGGTGCGTTTCATCAGGCTATTGCTGAATGAAAAAATGCCGTTTTTTATGGTCCGCACACCGGATAACTGAGAGGCAGAAAGCCGGAAAATCCCGGAGTATCAAGGGAAAACAGCTCAAAAACTCGCGCAATACGGTCTCAAAGCCGCAAGACGTGCTCCACAGTTCTCAAAGAGATAATCAGATACCTCAAAACTTGCGTATTTACGCACTTTGCGAGTGGTCAAAAACTCTTTGGTCAACATTTGGTCAATTCAAAACCTCCTTGTTCGCGCAGGGAGGTTTTTTTATTTGCCTTTATGCAAGGCACAGCTCAATCTGTTCGGCAGTTCGGGCTTTTGTTTTACGCAGAACATCAGCGTAGATGTCAGCAGTTACGTTCACATCACAGTGACCAAGATGCTCAGACACGACTTTCAGGTCGATACCGCTGTTTAAGAGCATTGTAGCGTTGCAATGACGGAGCTGATGAAGAGTCATATCCTCAAACTCCGTTCCTTTGGTGAAGCGTTTGAGTGACTGATAGACTGAATTACGGTCACGGTAGTTTCCTCTTGATGATACGAACACCATTTCAGGGTGAGCGAAGTCATCACCGAGGGCATATTTCAGCTTTTCGATATACTCTTTCTGTGCAAGAAGTACCTTTTTCAGCTCCTGCCCCATACCGATGATGCGGATACTGCTCTCAGTCTTAGGATCAGTCAGTTCATGCTTTCCGCCTATGTCGGTCAACGTGTGGTTTATCGAGATAGTGTTGTTCTCGAAGTCGATATCCTCCCAAGCAAGTCCAAGGCACTCTCCCGAACGCATACCCGTGTAAAGCAGAACCTTGATGATACGCTTGAAGTCCTCGTACCACGGCTTACTTTCGAGGTATTCCATGAACCTTTTGAGCTTGTCTTCCTCTAAAGCCTTGTTTTTACGACTTTTCTTACGTTTCGGCAGTATCACGTTACGGCAGGGAGTGTCACGAATGAAGCCCTGCTCTGCTCCTCTGCGGAAGATGCTCTGCACTATGACGTACAGTTTCTTAACTGTTGCAGGGTTCAGGTCATAGGACTGCATTATCTGCGTCAGCCTGGGAGCATTGATGTCCTTTACCTTGATGTTGCCAAGAACAGGCTCGATGTGGTTCTTGTACTGCCCCTTGTAGGTGTAGATCGTGCTTTCTTTCAGCTCCTGCGGAGCGTAGTTTGTGAAATACCAATCTGCAAGCTCGGAAAAACGCATATTTTCGTTCAGATGAGAGTAACCTTTGCAGTGTCTCTCGAACTCGAAAGCGTACTCCTGGGCGAGCTTTTCGGCTTTCTTTGGTGTCACTCCGTCGGGCGGAGTGTAGGTTGTTGATTTTACAAGCTGTTTGCCGTTCATATCGCAGCCGACAAACACCCTGATGCGGAATGTGTTTCCGCGTTTTGTTATATTCGCCAATGTAAATCCTCCTAAATTTACACTACGGCATATCTCTGTATTTAGCATTGTAGCGCACTATTCTATCTTTGTCAAGTGCTTTCGGAGATATGCCGTAGCTTTTTTTCTTTTATTCTAACTCTGCATTTCTTGTTTTGTTAAACTTATACCGGGCAAAATCCTCCGCAAGTCCACAAGCGCATATGAACGCCCTTGCTTTCTGTAGATCACGGGATAGCTGATCTTCACGCTTGATGCGCTGTGCTTCGGCGTTCAGCTTCTTACGGCTAAGGTAATGAGCGTTCTCCTCTTTCTTCTTGTACTCCGAAAGCTCCGAGGACACCGCTTCAAACTTCTGCATCACAGCCCCAAGTTCCTGCACGGCAGTGTCACGTTCTTTTTTGAGCTTTTTGATGTTCTTCTCCATAGCAACATACTTCTTAGCGGCGTCGCTGAGCTTGTCATAGTCCTCTTTGGAAAGTGTGACCTTTTTGCTAAATACGGACTCCTTGGCTTCGATGCTTTCGATCTCACCTATGTTCACCTTTTTCTTTGCCAGTTTCTCAAACTCGGCAACTGTCTCATCACGCTCGGCGGTGAGTCTTTCGATCTCAGCATTGAGAGCATTTATCTTGTCCTGATGTTCGCCGTACTCCTCGACCTTATAACTGTAACCCCTGGACTTCTTCGGTTCGGAAATTTCAATGCCGTGAGCATTGCAGATATTCTTTAAAATATCCCACTCATTGTGTCTCCAACGGTCATTCGCTTTCGCATCATTTCCGAAGCCCATTTCCTCCATTGCTTTGTTCTTCGCATTGCGGACTTCAAGTCCACGAGTGAAGTGACCTACGGGGATATAATTGATGTGCAGGTGCGGAGTTGATTCATCAAGATGCAGCACCGCATTGAACACATAGAAGTTAGGATTTCTCGCCTGAAATCCCTCCATATATTCACGCAGACATTCAGTCGTTATCTCGGCATCAGGAGTGCCGACGCCAGTGTCTTTTCTTGTTCCGATATAAACGAGATGTTCGTAGAAGCTTTTTTGCTTGTTCGTGCCTGTAATAACACTTTTGCTCGGCAGGCGATTGAACAGGTGTTCAAAGTAGTTACCGATCTTACGATCCTTTCTTTTCTGATTAGCGTTGTATCTCTCAACCGCTTCATCGAAAAGCTGATGATAAGCATCACTCAGAGCCTGCTGAACGAACACAACATTGTTCAGTGTTCTGGAGCTGTCGATATTCTTGGCAGAGAACTCTCTGTTGTTATGTGAAAGGCTGCCTTTACCCTCGCACATCGAGATAGATTTTGTACTCATGTTATAGTCTCTCTTTCATAAAATTTTTTTCATCATGTAAGCCATGACGGGCTTGAAGAATTACGCACAAGACAGAGCTTGTGCTACTAAGAACATTTACGCCCTGTCGGGCTTTGAAGAATTTCGCATAAGACGGAGCTTATGCTCCATATAGCCCTGATGGTCAAATTGGATTGCAACGATACGGAGATCGGCAACCCAAACGGTGCGAAGCACCGGATTTTACTTGCGGTGCGCCGCCAGTAACCCCAAAGCACTTTTGACAGCCGCCTACACGACTATCAAAAATGCCGGGGCTCTGCGAGGCTCTTATCGGCTGGCGGAGCAGCCGAAATTGTGGGTACGGTTATTCTGAATCGTACCCGTGAGAACTTCGGAAATCCGCATTACAATTTTGAAAAATCAGCTCTCATTTTTTCTGAAAATCTGCTATCTCAGCAACGATATTTTTCATGGAAAGCCGACCAGCTTTGTTGCAGTTTATGAACTCAAAACAAAGGTACCCTGCGTAGTCCAGATGATGCAAGGAATATACAAAACGCTCGTCACATTCTTCATTGGGAGAAGCAGGAGCAAATTCTCTCCATTCACGCATCCGCCACAGATAATCATTGAGTGTTCGCCACGCTGACTTCTCCCATTCTTCATAGGCTCGTTTTTCTCGGACTCGCTTCTGATATTCGGACACTTTTTCCGCAGTCGGAGCTTTACCGATTTCGATATGCAGAGCGTAATCATCGTTGAGCTTTTTCACAGCATCAATAGGCTTGTCCAATCCGAACATTTTCTGCGTGAAACCGATAACGTCAACGTGCGTTCCGCAGCCGAAGCAATGAAGAGCATCGGGATAAATTTTTGCAGAGGGAGTACGCTCGTTATGAAACGGGCAAAGTGCCATACCACCACGGGATATTTCAAGACCATATCCCTCCGCTACCGTTCTCATATCAATAGCAGATTTTACTTGCTCGAATACCGTCAATTCTGGAAATAGTTAAGCAGGTCAGCCTTGTTGACAAGTATCTTTCCACGAACACCTTCGCCTGTGCGGATATACTTGATCTTGTTCTGAGCTACAAGCATACGGACAGTGTGTTCGGAAAGCCCGCCAATAAGCTCGGTACATTCCTTGACGGTCAGCATCTTCACCTTTTCAGGTGCAGGAGCTTTGGTTGTTTCGGGGACTGCGCCCTCATTAGGCTCTCTGTCGTAAGCGACAGCGGTCATGAGTTCAAGTATCTGGTCGAGAAGCTGTTCTTTTCTTTCGTTTGTCATAATTAAAATCCTCATCTTTCTATCTAAGAGTTTTGTGTTTTATGAACTTTGAACATTTTGAGCATTTTGCAGTTTCAAAGTGTGCAAAATGCGGAAAGTTCAGGGTCATCATCTGTAAATGTTCGGGTTGATGATAACATCTGTTATCGTTTTGTTGTTTGTGCCCTTGCTTATGTTGCGGACGATATACCTGTATTCCTCCAGCATATCCATTGTCTCAGCAAAGTCGGCGGCGTTCTTAAATAGTGTGCATCTGCACAGCTTGTACAGGTCATTCTGCCTGATATTTGTGATGTGCTTGGAGCGTATCTTGTTTATCACACGTTCTGCCTTTATCGTTCCGTGGTCAACGTCACCGAGACTGTACGCATATATCGCCTGTTCACGGAAATACTCACCGATCTCGATAGCGTTACAGAACGTATCAAGCGTGACAAGGTTCTCTGCTGGCTCAACACCATTCAAAGCACACTTGATACAGTGAATGATACCGCACAGGCGGAGCAGTTCGCCGTGATACTTACCGCCCCAGTCTTTGCAGAATGCCATATCCGTGAGGAGCATCGGCTCAATACGCCTGTTGTAGTAATCTACGAACTCACCGTATGTCTTTTCGTCGAAATGGAGATACAGCTCTTTCTCGTCATTATAGGCGAACTTCTTACCGAGGAGCTTGTATATCAGCCGCTTGTAATTCTCAGCAACGGCTTCAGGAACAGCCTGCGTATCATATTTACGATAGCCGATATTGCTTACGGGGAAACAATACAGAAAACGTGCTATCAGTCCGCTGCCACGAAACACAGGATTATTTATCATGCTATCGAACATATAGGGCTGACACGCAAGACAGATGCTCATGTACGGCTTTTTCAGCACTATACTCGCCCTGGTCGCTCTGTCGCTGATATACGTTTCACCATTCCACGATTTCAGCAGGAGATCAAGGTTCGGTATATTGTTGCTATAACGTCCGCTGAAATTACCGAGCATTCCTGATTCATCGGATATCATCAGGAGTGTGCCGTTTTCTTCAAGCAGATTTACAAGAGATTCGGGCGTAACATCGTCAACAGCTATCCTGCGGAAGTTGCTCGGAGACATATTGCTAAGGTCTGTTTGCAGCTTGGCAATCTCCTCGGCGGTAACGTCTTTCTTCTTTTCAAGTGCTTCGAGCTTGCTCTCTAACAGCTTGTATTCTGCCTGCGCCGTGAAGATGTCCTGCTTGTTATGCTCGTTCCAGTCGTGAGCGAACTGTATATACGGTCGCTTGATAAGAGAGATAACAGGAGACTTCTTGAAGCTCGGCTCTGCTATCGTCAGGGTGTCGAGTACCAGCGGCTCAGTATGGTCACGCTTGGCCGACATACGGTACACGCCCGAAAAGCAGTAGCTCACCGCCGAGAGTATTGAAGTGCCTGCCATAGCAACGTCCGTTGATGTGGTAGTCGCTATTGCGTCTGCCATATCACCTATAATAGATGGAAGTGCGTTCACAGGGAACGGCAGGAGGTTTGTCCCGTCGGGACGGAGTGGTATGGGCTGAACCCACGTTGTTTCGTTGTTCAACTATCATCTTCCTTTCAGATGTATTTATAAAAGCGAATTTATATGTATATCGGTCAGCATCTTGTATGCAATACCGCTGTCAGCCGACCGTCGCCTGCTGACATGACCATTGTAACATTTCTTTCGGAGGTCCTGTGCGTGTATTGCGTATTTACGCAAAAGAATACGTATAATATTTTTGAATACGCTGTATATTACGCTATAATACGCATTATAATTGACATTTTGCGTGTGATATGTTATAATATCAGAAGATACCGAAAGCGAGGAGAGCGTATGGGAACTACGACAATTTACCGTATAAACGAAACAGACCGCACGATAAATATCGCACAGTCTGTTAATGATACTGATGAAAGCTTACACGGCGTAGTTTTGAATACAAGAATGTACACTTTTGATGAGCTGATGAATCAGCATAAAGTGTTCTGCGAACATACCGAGCCTTATGACGCTTTCAAGGACAGGCTCAACAGCGCCTTGCGTATTGACAAGAGCATTGAAGTCAGCACCGATGATATGATAGCAAGGTTTATAGCTGAATATGGGGAGAATATCTTTTTCAGAGGATATGTCAGCTCTGTTATTGAGTTCTATGACAAGGAGAGGCACGTCCTACTGAAACCGAATGACGTTGTTATCGCCAAGCTCAACAGAAGAAAGATACAGGACGAAGTTTCCCGAAAGCTAATGGAGTTCATGGATACGCAGTTCGCCCTGATGTGCAGTGATGCGTATTTCAGCCATAAGTCTACTATGGAGCATTTTATGATACAGTCCGGAAGAACGATAGTTGCTGCCGATGATTATACATTCAATGTGTTCCGTGAAAGCGACAATTGCCTGCTTACCATCCTTGCAGAGATCGGGCAGCTCGTTCATCATAACAAGTGGATTGTCTGCGAGTGCGGTTTCTGTCATAAGCTGTTTCTCGGAACGGAAAGAGAAGTCTGCTGTCACTCCGCCGAGTGCATCGAAGCACAGAAACAGCAGAAGGAAGCCATATACAAGGAAAATACAAAGGCATACTCAGCCGTGAAGCGAGATTATGATGCTTATGTCCGCAGATATAAGAAGGTTCTCGTTGAAGCAGGTGTTGAGAAGTATCACCCTGCCGAGTTTGACGAGTTTATACAGGCGAAGCAGGAACGTATGGAAGATATGGACAAGCTCAAAAAACGCCTGATACGCAACGGTCTGCCGACCAAGGAGCTTGAAAAACTCAGTGCTAAGTATAAGACGGAGATAAAGGCTATTGCAGAAGAGCTTGTTGAGAGGTTTGGGAAGAAGAGGTGAACTTTGACTCCGGTGGGTTCAAAGTTAAAATATTGATATCAAAAAACATTTTATAACAAATATTGACTTAGATTCTATACCATGTTATAATAATACAAATAGCGATTCTACGCTAGGTATCGCTTGTTATGATTGTGGAGGTATAGGAGAATGAAACAAGATAAATCAAAGTGGATAGCTTTCTTTACTCAGCAAGTTGCTACTGAAAAAGAAAAGATTTGTTCCAGATATAAAAACTATAAAGATCAAGCAAGTGCAATCAATCAGTTTATAAATGATATACGTGATAATTCAATTCGCTCCTTGAAAGCACATTCAAATGAATTAACCCAGTCTGAGTTACTTGATGAAATCCTTATTATAACATATGCTTCTTATATAGTGATGCTTGATGCAAGAAATTCAGTATGGCCTTATGAATACATGGCTTTTGCACGACGTATTGGTGAGTTATGGGAGCCGTTCTGCAAACTGCCTTTCGAATATCCAATAAAAAAACTGACAATTATCTCTCCACCTGATTTCAATAAAGTTCAGGATACCATAAAGAAGGATGCTACGAATTATATTGATAGTTTAAAGCTAGATCAAGAAACAAAAGACGAATTAAAGCGTCACTATGCAATCCCGTGGACAATGGTTGATAGTGGTGGAATCAAACTCGGGCTTGATCTCCATTTTGAACAAGATGGCATTCATTACAACTGTGATTTCAAAAGCGGGTTTAGTTCAAATGAAAAAGGCAATACAAACCGCTTGTTACTTGTTGCAAGTATCTATAATTCACTTGGAGAAATTGAAAAAACGATATTGTTTGTAAGACAACCAGAAGATGATAATAATCACTATCTTCAGACTTTGAAAAACTCTCCCTATTGGGATGTATACTGTGCAAACGATGGCTACGCTGCAATGAAACGATTCACAGGTTTTGATATGCGTGAATGGCTTGATAATAACGTCGATTGGGAAAATGATATAAGCAGTGAATTAAGGGAGCATCTTGAGAAAAATGATCTTTTGCGCTACTTGACATGGTAAGCCTAATGTGTTATACTTAAGTCAAGGCTTAAGTATAACAAGTGAGGGATATAAATATGAAAGATCAGTTTTGTTCGTTTTATACCAATTCAGAAGATATTACATTTTATATGTCTTCGCGATTAGGGATACATGATGGTGATATTATTTTAGAACCATCAGCC
This sequence comes from Ruminococcus sp. RTP21359st1_H3_RTP21359_211015, assembly GCF_040909065.1. Taxonomy (NCBI): domain Bacteria; kingdom Bacillati; phylum Bacillota; class Clostridia; order Eubacteriales; family Oscillospiraceae; genus Ruminococcus; species Ruminococcus sp. RTP21359st1_H3_RTP21359_211015. The sequence goes on along the minus strand of NZ_JBDGDD010000002.1, from coordinate 113,049 downwards.
GGAGAGGGTATATTCATAGATGAGATACTTAACGCCAAGAAGCAAGTTCACATTGATGCTTTAGATATCAATGATGATGCTATTTCAGTTTTGCAAAAAAAGTATGATGATAATCCTGATGTTGATGTTCGTAAAACTGATACGCTATTCGATCCTCAACTCGATAAATATGACATATCGCAATTATGGTTAAAGCAAACGGACACATTGTTGGATGAACAGTTAGATTTTTTCAACTCTACAGGTGGATATTATACTGGCGTTATAGGCAATCCGCCGTATGGTGCTTGGCAGGATTATGAACGACGTGATCAATTAAAAAAGAAATATGTCGGACAGTACGTCAAAGAAACCTATTCTTTGTTTTTATTGAGGTGCATATCTGTATTAAAACTAAACGGAAGATTATCTTTTATTATCCCTGATACGTTTTTGTATGTTAATATGCACACAAAGCTTCGTGAGCTTTTATTGAAGAAAACGAAAATTGAGGAAATCATTATTTTTCCGTCAAAGTTTTTCCCTGGCATTAGTTTTGGATACTCTAATTTATGTATCATTACTTTAGAACGAAGCGAAATGCAAGACGCAATCAACAATTCAGTAAAGATATATAGAGGATTTAAAAAATCCGAGGAATTTCGTCAGTTAATCGCAAATGATACATTGCCAGCTTACATAGAGCAGTTTAATCTTAAACAAAGTGAGGTCTTATCTAATCCTCAACATAGATTTGTTTTCGCTGATAATCAAATAGTTTCTTTATTAAGGGAAACCACAGTCAATCTTGGAGATGTTGCAGATGTAGTAACAGGTTTCTATACAGGAAATAATACTAAATTCATTAAAGCTGCATCAAATGCTGTAAAAGGTGCAAAAAACTATGAGGTTATAGATCCAAGTATGATTGTAGATAATTCTTCTACTGATGGAGCATCAGACCTATCCGAAGCATATATTCCATTTATAAAAAGTGCATCTGATAAACGATATATTCGTAGTCGTGAGGATTGGTATGTGCGCTGGGACAGCGAAACTGTCTCCTTTTATAAAGCTGATAAAAAAGCTCGATTCCAGAATTCCGAGTATTATTTTAAGACGGGTATCGGAATTCCTATGGTTAAGTCAAGTAGAATTAAGGCTTTTTTGATGCAGAACCGAGTATTTGATCAATCAATCGTAGGGATATTCCCTAAAGACAAAACAAAGCTTAATTATATATTGGCATTAATGAACTCTGATATAATCAATCAGATTATACATATCATCAATCCAACTGCTAACAACTCTGCTAATTATATAAAGCTTATCCCTTATATTGAGCCATCTTCGATGTTATTAGATGAAATTAGCGAAACGGTTGACAGAATTGTAGAATTATCAGAAAATATAGATGATAAGACTATCAAACAAATGGAAGATAAAATTGATTCTATGATAACGAGCATTTACTTAGTTTCAAGTCATAAACAAGCAAAATAAATATTTGATCCAGTGATAATCGAACCTGAATTAATGATATTTGTTAGAAATTTCAGTTATGTTTAATGAAAGGAGTACTTATGAAAGACAAAGAAACTATTGTTTTTCTTCACCTGAGTGACATACACATTGGTAAAGAAAAAGATATAAGTGATGAACATATTAGGAAGATAGTTGATTCGCTAAAAAGCTACAAGTCTATTAATATTAAAAATGTCATTATCATCCTTTCTGGTGATATTACATATTCTGGCGACGCTTCACAGTTTTCAAATGCAAAAAAACTTATTGGAAGTTTATTAGTTAGCCTTAACAAGGTCTTTAAATGTAGCTGCACAGTGTTAGCTGTTCCTGGAAATCACGATGTTAATCATGCTGGATCACCATTGAACGTAACATTGCTTAAAGACAATAAGTATTCAGAATGTGAAGTGGGGGAATATAATAAACTTAATTCATTCTATAATTTTGCTCGTCTCAATAAATGCTTTGAGCATTCGGAAATATACTATGACATACGTAGACTTTCAATTGGCAACTGCAAAATCAAAGTGAATCTAATTAACAATGGGATTTTTTCAACTTGCGATGAGTACAAAGGGCTTCTGTATTTACCAAATGATTACATTGATAAGCTTTCAGATAGAGAAGATGCTGATTTTGTTATATCAATAATGCATCATGCACCGGATTATTATAGAGATGATATAAAAAATCGAGTAGAAGATACTATTGTGAAGAACAGCGATATACTTTTTCATGGTCACGAGCATTACAATTATAGTAAACAGACTTCATTTAATGGTTCAGATTGTACAGTCATTCAATCTGGCGGCTGTTTATGTAATAATGGGAATTGGGATGATAGTTCGTATTTGGTAGGATTACTGGATACCGAGTCTCTAAAATATGAATATTATAAGTATACGTGGAATAGTAGTGCCAAACAATACGAACACGATAGTGGGAAAAAGGCACAAGTCAAGCCGCAAAAGCCCGACTTGAAAATAACAGAAGATTTTCAGGAGTTTATTCATGATGATAATGAGGAAAAGTATTATGTTTTTCCTTCAATTATTTATCATGGCAATAAATCTACTGAGAATTTTTTAATTGAAACATCCAGCTATTTTGAGGAAGAATTACAAAAACACAGATATTCTATTATTGTTGGAGCTGGAAATGTTGGAAAAACCACACTATTAAAGAATCTATTTTCTTCTTTTGCAAAAAGCCATTATGTTCTTTATGCCAGCCCTGAGAAACTTCTTGAAAAGAGCAAACATAAAAGACAGAATATCGATAAACTAATCAAGGCTCTTTTTGAGGATATATATGGTAGTAGCAAAAGTGAATGGCAGGCGTTTGAACAATCTGACACAACTGATTGTATATTTATGCTTGATGACTTTGAACAAATCGATGGCATAAACATTAGTAACTTTTTCAAATCACTAAGCGGTAGATTTGGCACAATCATTATAACTAATACTCGAATAATTGATTTTGACACATCTATTATCAATATTGACGAAAAAGAAACTATAGCAAAATTTGAGATTAAGGCACCTGTAGGCCATAAGCGCAGAGAAATAATAAGAGCTGTAGCGTTAGATAAAGCCGATGACAAATCAGAACAAAATATTGAGAATATTGTTAAGCAAGTGGATCGAATTATTAAAACACAACTTAACATCATTCCGCCAGAGCCATACTACATTATTCAAATGGCAGAAAACTTTATGAATCATGTAGGTGAAGCTATATATAAAAGCACTAATGCCTTTAGTAAAGTTTTTGAAGCAAATCTAACTAATAAGATTGATGATGCACTAAAAACTAATACTAAGAATAGAAATATTACAGTTGATCTTATGTATGTAATATTTAGAAAAATAGCCTATTACATTCATTTTAATAAAGCATATCCTGTAAAAAGATGTGAGATTGGAAAAATAATTAAAGAATATAATGCTGAATATGGGAATAATCTTGAAACTGAAGACATAATCAACATTGCAAAAACTGCAAAAATTATATCAGATACTGAAGAAAGTCGTGAAGAATACAGATTTAGAAACAAAAGTATTCTGGCATATTTTGTTGCAAAAGAGATCGTTGCGAGAAAAGATGTTGCTGGCTTGGAAGATGTAATAAATAAGGCTTGTATAAACATTTGTACAGATATCCTTTTATTCGTTATATATCTAACTGATGAGACTTCAATATTAAGTCAAATAATGTCTTCTATTAATAGAACAGTAGTCGAAGATACATCGTGGGATGAATTCAGTATACCTAATAAGGTTCCTATGTTCATTAAAACTTCCAATCAACTATCTGTTAATACAAAATCAATTAATAAAAAAGAAGAAAAGAAACAAATTGAAAGATCGGAAGAAACAGTAGAGGAATCAATGGTAAAAGAGTTCAAAATAAGGGATATATATGATTGGGATGACTCTATTATTGACGAGTATAATAATAAATTGTTCCGAATGATGTCCTTACTTCAAATTATCGCAAAATCCCTTCCTTGCTTTGAACATCTTTTGAAAAAAGATAAAAAGAGTGAACTGATTCGCTTATTGTATACGCTACCAAACAGGATATTTATGTTTTGGTGCAACTTTATTGAGAAACACTACGAAGACATCATAAAAGAATTAAAAACACATCCATATTTTACAACAAAGAAACCTCAAATGAGAGAAAGTGACATTGATCTAAAAGTGAGGTCATCATTTGCACTATATTCAATGGATTTACTATTGAACCTTTACTATATTCCCGTTTTGAATGCTGCCGGAAAAAACACTGTACAATTTTTGAACAGCGTTGAATTCTTCGACTATAGAGAAAACCCAACCTATCAATTAGAACATCTGATGTTTGTGGAGCAAATACAAGATTCAAATGAATTTGTATCATCTGCATTGGCTTTACAGAAAGATTATAACGAAAAAGTTTCTTCGTATCTTTTACAATGCATTGTTCGTCATGGGCTTATAACACGTAATGATACACGTGAAAATACAGACAGACTGGAAAGCAAATTCTTTCCTAAAGCAAAGAAGCCCCTTCTAATTGAAAGGGCTAAAGATAAATATTCAAAAAAGTAGTAACGTGCAAGTCCTGCCCTTGCTGGTCGTTATTCACTGGGTAAACGACCTATTCCCAAGTGAATTGAATGCATATCATCTCGCTACGCTGACGTTACTACATTATAAGTATACTCTATTGGTTGTGATTTTATTCATATAGTACTTGTTTTTCAAAAAACGGCTGCACCCGAAGGCACAGCCGTTTATCCTCAAATATAAACCATACACTCAAACACAGCTTCTCTCGCCATGTAGACGAAGCAGTTCTCCAGACCGAGTATCTTCTCGGCATCACCGCTGAGGACAGCTTTCTTATAGCAACTGTCGGTCTGCTTCCAATGCTCCACCTGACGGAAGATAGCTTCACTGACTTTTAGTTTCATATCATCAAGGTACTGAATGATCTTACCCTCGTTGACGAGCCTGCGAAGCCTATCGGGGCATTTGCTGTCAGAATAATGAAGATGATACCTGATGAAGTCGGTGTGGTAGGTCTTGCTCTCCTCGGTCTGCGTATCGGCATTGAAGTGAGTGACGGTCACGGTATTGGTATCAAGTCTCCACAACGGAACGTATTTCTTTTTCAGCTGATTGTATGCGGTCTGTTCGCTCTTGTATCTGCTCATACCGTCCACCTCACTTAATTGGCTTTATCATTTCAAGGACGAGTTGTGCGCCAACCTTGAAGCCCTTGCGGAATTCGTTGCGATTGGAAAGATTGTGCAGCTCAATGTCCGCTGACTGATACTCGTTAAGAATATCGGTGCTGTCGGGATAGGCTTTCTTCAGTTCGGCTTCTGCCTTGACGAGTCTGTCGAGGGCGACTCTGTATGCTCCGTCCGTATCCTCAATCTCGGTTAGGTGGAACAGGTCATAATCGTAAAGTTCATCGAGGATTGTTCTGCTCATAGTTCACACCTCCTCATTTCCGCTGAAATAAGACAGCAGGCTTTCCTTGTTGACGAGATACTTGCCACGGACACCCTCACCTGTTCGGAACGCTTTGATCTTGCCTTGTGCTATCAGCATACGGATAGAATGCTCGGAGATACCTTCGATCAGCGCGGTACACTCCTTGATAGTCAGCATTCTGACCGACTGTGCAGGAGCTTTGACAGGCTTTGATGATGTTGCAGGCTGTTCCTGCACTTCTTCCTCGGCGGTCAGTTGAAGCAAGAGGTTAATGATTGTGTTTACGATCTCACGTTTTTCTGCTATTGTCATAATGATCTTCCTTTCGTGGGCGGAGTTCTCAAAGGCTCTCACCACAGTTCTCAAATTTAGTACAGAGATATGCAATAGCGTGGTCAATTAAGGTCAAGTAGTGGTCAACTAAGTTACAAGAGAGCGGCAGAGACTTTGAAATCCAGCAGAACCGCAGTTCTTGTAACTCAATCCAAACGCCGTATTTACGGCACTTTTTGAAGAAAAGGATAATTTAAGTGAAGATGCCTGAATACCAGTTCTGGGTTAGCCGAACATTCGGGGTAAACTCAAAGAGATAATTTCATTCTCATTTATCAAACCGTTTCGCAGAAATGCGAAGCGGTTTTTTTATACCCGATCCTAACTGTCAAAATGCACAACCAAAACATCCGTTCGTTGTCAATTTAGCTGAATATTCCCCTGCTTATTGTAAATAACAGCAAAATATGATATAATTATTACTGATAAATTAACTTTTAGGAGATAACTGCTATGACGAATGAATACATAAAACCGCCCGTTGAAATACGCTACAAAAATGAACTTGACGCCTTGAAAAGTGTTGATATTGGCAAAAAGCCTGAAAATTGGGTGCTGTCGCCAAAGGCAGTGCGAACATTTATATTAGGCGGAATCATCAAAACTTCCGATGGCAAAATGCAGATAAAGCGTAAATTCTATGGCAATGACGCACTTGTTGAGCGCTGTATAATCACCCTAGCTGGAAACCGCGGACTTATGCTGGTGGGTGAGCCAGGCACTGCTAAAACTATGCTCTCTGAGCTTCTCTCTGCTGCCTGCTGCGGCATAAGCACGAACACAGTTCAGGGTACGGCAGGAACTACCGAGGATATGATAAAATATAGCTGGAACTATGCCATGCTTCTTTCAAAAGGTCCATGCCGTGAAGCCCTTGTGCCTGCTCCCCTGCTCATAGGCATGGAACAAGGCATTTTCGCACGATTTGAGGAAATAACTCGTACCCCTGCAGAAATCCAGGATAGCCTTATTTCTGTAATGAGCGACCAGATACTCAATATCCCTGAGCTTGAAAACGAAGGACTTGTTTTCGCCAAGCAAGGATTTAATATAATCGGTACTGCAAACACTCGTGATAAGGGCGTAAATGAAATGTCAGGTGCTTTGAAAAGGCGTTTCAATTTTGAGACTGTCGAGCCTGTTCGTGACGTAAGACTCGAAAAAGAGATCATTATCCGTGAAGCACAAGACCTTGCAAAAACAGGTCATATCGACCAGCCTATAGACACCGACGCTGCTGAACTTCTTGCTGTCACATATCATGAGCTTCGTGAGGGCGTTACCTCAGAGGGAACAAAGCTTGAAAAACCAAACGCCGTTATGAGTACAGCCGAAGCTGTGTCCGTTTTCTATCAAACTATGAGCAGTGCATATTATTATGGTGACGGAAAAACTGATCTCAAAGAGCTTACGCAGAATCTTTTAGGAGCAGTTTGTAAGGAAAACAAAGACGACCTTGAAAAGCTCAAAAGCTATTTCAGGATCGCTGTTAAGGAAAAAAGTGCAAGTGAGGGAGGCATATGGACAGAATATCTGGATACAGCCAAGTATCTGAAATAATACCTTTTGACTATTCTCAGCCATTTCTGCTTTTTCCTGTAAGACACCACAGCCCTGTCTGCTCGTGGCAGCTCATCAGAGCAATTAAAGAATATCAGCCCGATGTCATACTTATAGAGGGTCCTGAAAACGCCAATGATATGATAGGTGTGTTGACGGACGAGAGAACTAAGCTCCCTGCGGCTTTCTATTATTACTATAAGGACAGAAAAAAGCTCATCAATGATGAAGCCGAGGACTATAAATGCTACTACCCTTTTATCTATGCTTCACCTGAGTATAACGCTCTGAAAACAGCCGCAGCCATGGATATAGAAGCACGCTTTATAGATCTTCCCTACAGCGAGATACTTATTACCACCGCAGAAAATAAAGGCCTTCGCAGTAATAAGGACAAACACAGCTACACTGATGACAGCAGACTTATATACAGCAAATTCTGCAAAAAGCTTTGCGAGAAAACAGATCTAAGGACCTTTGAAGAGTTCTGGGAGAAGTATTTTGAGATAGAGGGACTCAGACTATCTGTACAAGATTTTGTACAGCAAATGTACACCTACTGCATTATCACACGAAATGACGAAACAGAAGATGATCTTGCGGCAGACGGCACTCTTGCAAGAGAAAACCATATGGCTCTGCGTATCAAAGAAGCACTTAAAGATAACAAAAAAGTCCTTGCTGTAACAGGTGGATTCCACAGTTTGGGACTTTATGAGCTTTTGAAAAGTGATAATATCCAAAAAGAAAAGCTTCACAAGCTCTCTCAAAAAGATGAAGGCTGTTTCCCTGTAGCTTATTCTTATGAAGCAGCAGACGCTCTCAGTGGATATGCCGCTGGTATCCAGCGTCCTTATTTTTATGATTGCGTGATGAACAAGCTAATCCACTGCGATGACCCGGCAGGTGTTTACAGCGACACAGTTCTTGACCTGCTCATAGGTACAGTGAGAGCCTGTGATAAACATGATATCCCAGTGTCAATGGCTGACGCTTCCGCAGCGCAGTCTATGATGAGTGGACTTGCCGCACTTCGTGGCTGTCATGAATGTGGACTTTACGAGCTTGAGGACGCCATAACCTCGTCATTTATCAAGGGAGAGAAAACAATATCCTCCGCCCTGCCTATCGACCTTATGCACAAACTTGCCACAGGCGACAAGACAGGTCATATAGGTGATATAAACCACGTTCCTCCGCTTATCGCTGATTTTGAAGAACAGTGTAAAAGGTTTCGACTTAAAATAAAAACAGTTACCCCTAATAAGACGGAAGTTTCACTTTTTACCACTGCAAACGGCATGGAACTAAGCAGATTTTTCCACAGAATGGTGTTTCTAGGCACAGACTTTGCCCAGCGAACAAAAGGACCTGATTTGCATAGGCGAAAAGACAGAAGCCGTGTCCGTGAAGAATGGGTATACAAAAAAGTTCCTGCCACAGACGTTGCACTCATAGACCATACTGCCGACGGCTTCACCATTGAAGAAGCCTGCCGCACCTGTGCTTCAAGAACACTTCGCCATGAAAAGCACTGTGATGTTGCGGCGCATATCCTTGTGGACTGCTTCCAAATGGGCTTAGAACTCTCTGATGATGACAAAACTTGTGCCGAGAACATTCTTAACTCAGACGGTGACTTTTTCTCTGTAGGCAGAGGTCTAAGGCATTTTATCACTCTTATGGAACTCCAACAGCTTTATAATACCGAGTTTTCCGCCGCAGAAAATTGTGCAAAGCGGTGCTTGACAAGGATAATCACAGCACTGCCTGATATGGCGTCGGTGAAAGACGACCACATTGCAGAATGTGCAGCGATAATGTACGCAGTGCAGAAAGCTGTCACTGACGGCTTTAGAGAATATCGTCAGGACTATGAAAACGCCCTGCTTTCTCTCTGCGGCAAATCTGATAAAGACCCATTTGTTTACGGCACAGCACTTGGCATACTTTACGCCTTTGACCCCCACCGCCGCAAGCTTGCTGAACAGGCAATGTCAAGCTATCTCAAAGGCGATAGGAATGTTCAGATACAAGGAGCGGAGTTTCTTCACGGACTTTTCAATGCCGCCCGTGATATCATCATGACTGACGATTCTTTCATCAGAATGACAGACACGCTTATCTGCGGACTTGACTATGACGATTTTATAGAGATACTTCCCTCCATGAAGCTTGCTTTCAGTTGTTTCACCCCCTATGAAATACAGCAAACAGCCACCGCTGTCGCAAAGCTTTATGACGCTGACAGTGCTGAGCTTCTTGTGGAAAAACCTATGAACGAAAGACTATATAGCTTCGGTGGGAAAATAGATAAAGAGATACTCAAACTTTTGTCTGAGGAGGAAAAGCCATGACAGATGAAAACAAAGCCATATTCGTCAACCGCTGGCGGCTCGTGCTGGGCGGAATGTCTGACAAAAGCCTTTCCTTTACCGGTGACAAAGCAGAGATAACAACGTTTCAGGATATGGAAAAGCTACTCGATTATCTCTATAGCCGTGCGCAAGGTGACGATGTAAGGAACGAGAACAGCAGGCAAGGCGGTCAGGGTGGCAGTGTGCTAAACGCCGCAGAATGGATAACAAAAGTCAGAACGCTTTTTCCAAAGCAGACCGCTGATGTGCTTGAACGTCAAGCTTTGGAAAGGTTCAACATGACCGAGCTTCTTACCGATAAAAAGGTTCTTGAAGAAATGAAGCCTGATATAGCGCTGCTTAAAACTATCATTCAGCTCAAACATCTCATGAACGGCGAGGCATTGCAGGCGGCTGTAAAAATAGCAAAACAGGTGGCAGACGATATCAAACAAAAGCTTGATATGACCATAAAGCGAAGCCTTACAGGCAGGCTTGATAAAAACACATCGTCAGTTATGAAATGCTATGCAAACCTCGATTTCAAAAAGACTATCCGCCGAAACCTGAAAAACTATGACAAAACAAGCAACCAGCTTATACTGAAAGATATCTATTTCAGTGGACGTGTGAAAAAGCATAACAAAAAGCGCATTATCATAGCCATAGACGAAAGCGGTTCAATGCTCGGTTCAGTCATCTATAGTGCAGTAATGGCGCAGATAATTTCCGAACTGCCATTTGCAGAGGTGAAGCTCATCATATTTGATACAAGCATCGTTGACCTCTCAGACCATGCAGACGACCCTGCTCAGACAATAATGAGCGTTCAGCTTGGGGGAGGAACGGATATTGCAAAAGCCCTTACCTACTGCGAAAGCCTTATCGTTACGCCCCGTGACACTTGCGTTATCGTGGTAACAGACCTCTACGAGGGTGGCAGTGAAGCACAGCTTATGAACGTCAGCAAAAATATAATCACAAGCGGCGCACATCTCTCATTCCTTACCGCCCTTGATGAAAATGCCGACCCTGCCTATGACAAGGCGACAGGTCAGAAGCTTGCAGATATGGGCTCATTCGTTGGCGGTCTTACCCCTGATAAGCTTGGGGATTACATCGGAAAAATATTTGCATAGGAGATGACATCTTGGACGTGATCGATAAACAGCTTGACATTGCAAACGAACAAACGCTTATTGAGCTTTCAAACAAGGGCATTTACAAACGTGCGTTGAAGGAATCCAAAAACATGACCCTTTCGGCTGAAAAAATCCATGAATGTTACATAGTAAAATTAGGCGGTGAAACCTGCACCATAAAATCACCTCTTGATGAAAGTCAATGCAGTTGTATTTCAAGAGGAATGTGCAGGCACATTATCACAGCCATACTGCTTTTGAAAGCACAGCTTCCACAGTACGACGGCGAGGATATCTCTCCAGAGATCATAACCTCCGAGCCTGAACAAGCAAAAATTGAACTCCCCGACCAACCTGAAATAAATTCGCTTTCTCAGGATACCCAGAAAAAGATAAAAGGATGTGCCGAACAGTGCATAAAAATAATGTCTGGAATATTTACCCGAGGTCTTGTAAGATCCGAAGAGAGCGACCCCGATAATTTTGAGCTTGCCGCAGTTTCCTGCCACGCTTTGAGAATGGCTGAGGCAGAAAGACAAATGCGTGAACTTGGCAGCCGACTTAAAGACTGTGTTTCAAGGCGAGCTTCATTCAGTCCGCAGGTATTCACTCACAAAATGTTTGAATATACCGACAGCATGAACAAGCTTATAAAAGCCGACATCACAGAAGAAATGCTCGGCACCTTCCGCAGAGAATACACCGACTATGAAGGGACACTCCGACTCCTGCCTATAGGCACAAGAAATGTCAGTGGCGAATACACTGGCTGTATCTACTATTTTCTAAATAAAGACAGAACTTCGCCCCAGCGCTTTTTTACCTACAGCGATCTGCGCCCCACTTTCTATGAAAGAAAGTCAAGACGATTTGCCGAAAGCACAACTGTATGGGACCTTGACAGCTCTCTAAACAGCTATATGTGTACAGAGCTGAAGCTTGAAAACGCCAAGGTGAGCATGGGGCATTTGTCCTCATCGTCAAAGACCAACGCCATAGGCGCAGGTCCTGCACAGCTAAACTGTTTTGCCCTCCGTGAGCTTATTGTCAGCGATTTCAAAGAGCTTGCGGAAAAGATCTCCGCAAACAAAAGCGACGAGGAGACCGACCGACTTTATTTCGTTCACCCCAAAGAGTGCGTCGCTTCATGTTTTGACAAGCACACTCAACAGCAGATTTTTATTATAAAAGACGGCTGCGATAGACAAATATCTGTCACCGCAAAATACACAGCAGAAAATCGTGAATTTATTTCCACGCTTGAAACCATAGGTGGCAAAATGCTAAAAGAAAAGCACAAAAACTACGTCCTGCTGGCTCAGGGGTATATCGACCACGGCAGGCTAACGCTTTTCCCAATAGAGGTCTATGATTTTATTGATCCGCCTGACAATGTTCTTGTACCCGTCGAGAATGATACAGTCCAAGACTATGGAATGTGTAGCGAGCTTCTTGACGCCACCGAAGAAACCGACAAGAGGATAGTCACGGCAATGGAGTGCGGAGTGAACTCTGTTATCGCAGACGAACACGCTCAAAGCATACGCCAATGCGGACTTGAAGAACTTGCAAAACGTTATGAATGCTTCACAAAGCTGTGCGAAACTGCAAGACACACCACCGCAGACAAAAGCCTTGATATCTTCACTGCCGCAGGCAACACAATGCGGTATATCAGACTTTGCACACAAAAATTAGCACTGTTCAGTGCGATAAATAATATGGAGGAGAAAAAATGATCTACAACGAAAGCACCAAAAACTTTATAAAGCTTGAAACCGCCCTAAAGGAGCTTGGATTTGACCAGCAGACCATAGACCTTGCCCTTGAATATCTTGACATCACAAAGCCAAGAAACAATGACCTGATGAGAAAAATTACAACAAGATACTATCCAAAACTCATGCAGTATAGTTATCGTGAAAAGCTTATCAAAGCTGTAAAAAGTGAGATATCAGGTTCAGATAGTGATGAGCTTAAAGACCGCTATATTATTTTCAGTTCAATGGCAACGGGTCCATATTTCCGATATATGACAAATGCGTTGTCTGGCAATGCCTATATATATTCCGAAAACAAGGCTATGTACATGAAGCCGCTCACTGATTTTTATGGTGAAAACGCAGAAGCGGTCTGGATATCAACCGAGATCTCAAACCGCTCAAATGATTCTATCAGTGTTTTCACTGTAAATCATCCTATCTATTCCGCAGACGATGCCATAAGAACATTCAACTTCGTTAGCCCTGACGATATCATAGCACAGCTTCTCCTTTGCGTTTACGCATTGGACGCAACCGAGCTGCCTAAAAAGAGCCTGCTCGGCAAAACAAAAATTCCTGATACAGCCGCAATTGCCATAAAAAAGCTTTGCAAAGTGGTCGAAAAAAAGCCCCAAACAACTACAGCCGTTTTCTGTCTTTTTCTTGCCGCATATGCAGAAGCGTCATATTTTGTAAAAGAATATCGTGCATTTTTCGATAAAAACATTGTGAAATATTACGACGATCTTACCCAAGGGCTGATATATATGAAGCTTTCCACCAACAGGATATTCGACCTTATCGAAGCTCAACCACAGTGTCTTACAGATAGATACATTCTGCACTTTGTCAAATCCCCTGACAAAAATGGGAATTATCCAGCGCAAATGGTAAAGCTCGCAAAAGATCACCCACAGCTTTTCATAGAAACAATGAAAAACGCTCCATTTGACACAGCGATCACAATGGAGAAAATGCTCAAATCCACCGACCCTAAATATAACGCAGAAGCAATTGGTCTTAAAGCTACCCATCAGGAACGTATCGCCAAACTTATTGCCGAACATTTCAAGCACAGTGACGAGATATACGCATATATCATGGGCAAAGCAGAAATAGACACGATACTCCCCTTTGCAGACGAAGAAGCCTGCGAGGGCAGGCATAAGAAAATGTACTATATTGTTGCATATGGAGAGGACGATTTTATTATCCGCTGTATCGCCGCCCTTTCCATAGGAGCGTCTAAAGATACAAGTGACCCCCTCCAACTTATAGGCAACGATCTTTATTATAACACCGAGTTCACCGTCCGTGCAATGGTAAGATCAGGTCTACCGATAGATATAATTATAAGATCCCTTGGCTGGCAGATAGAAAGCTCTTACTGTAAAGAAGTCATCATCAATAAGATAACCGCTATCATGCCAGAATTTAAAGACAAAGCCACCTTTATTGACGTAAGCAAAATGGCTGTGTCCAGCCGACTTTTGTATATAAGGCTTCTTGATATCGCAGACAGCAACAAGTACAAAGACGAATTTTTTGCCATTTGCGACGATAACAGTAAGGTAATAAAAGCAGAGCTTGTGAAAGTTATATCCGCCCACAAGGATTGGCACGATGATGTTTGCAAACTTCTTGCTCAGAAAAAATCAGCCAAGCGTGAAACTGCACTTATGATAATCGAAAATCAAGGTACTGACGCCTACCGCACAGAGCTTGAAAAAGCCTATGCCACAGAAAAATCCGACAAACTAAAATCGAAAATATCTGAACTTTTGGGCAGCGAAGCAAAGCCTACCGAAATATCAGATGAAGACCTTGTGACTGCGCTCACCAAAGGCACAAAAAGTAAGAAAGTTCTCTGGCTTTTTGAACAGCCTTTTGCACCTATTCACTTCACCGATGATACAGTCGCAGAGGATATCTATTTGCAGGCTCTCCTGCTTACATACGCAAACGCCGACGAAGGTATCCTCCCACCCGAGGGCAAGGCACTTGGCCAGAAGCTCAAATCTGACGAGCTTGAAACATTCGCCCTTGAAGTCCTGAGCCGCTGGCTTGAAAAAGGTGCAGAAGCGAAAACAAAGTGGGCAATGTATTTTGCGGCCATCTACGGCGGTGATGAAGCAATAAATTGCCTGACGGATTACATAAAAGAATGGTCGAAACAGTCATTAAATATGCGTGTTGCCCTTGCGGTTAAAGCCGTCAATGCCTTAGCTCTGAACGGCAGTTCCTATGCACTTATGACTGTAGACAATATTTCAAGAAAATATAAGAGTCGTGCGGTCAGAGCTGCCGCAGTTGACGCACTTGCCAATGCCGCTAAACAGCTTGGCTTGACAACGCAGGAGCTTGCGGACAAGATAGTACCTGACATGGGCTTTGACGAGAAAATGTGCCGCACCTTTGATTTTGGAAGCAGAAAATTCTCCGTTTATCTCACTCCACAGCTTGATATAGAAATATTCGAGGGCGAGAAAAAGCTTAAAAATCTCCCTAAAATAGGCGTTAATGACGACCCTGCCATCGCAGAAAAGGCTACTGCTGATTTCAAGGAAATGAAAAAGCAAATGAAAACTGTTATTGACGCACAGAAACAGCGTCTTGAATATGTGCTTATGCTTGACCGTAAGTGGACAGCAGAAGCTTGGAAAGCTCTCTTTGTAAAAAATCCTCTCATGCACTGCTTTGCGATAGGTCTTATATGGGGTATTTACGAAAATGGCTGCCTTAAAACTTCGTTCCGTTATCTTGACGACGGCAGCTTTACAAACTCAGATGATGATGAGATAGAGCTGTCCGAGGTTATGCAGATAGGGCTTGTTCACCCGCTGGAGCTTACTGAACATGAAAAAGAAGCTTGGCTGGAACAGCTTGATGATTACGAGATAATACAGCCATTCGACCAGCTAAAAAGAAAGGTATACAAAGTAGCGGAAATCGATAAGAATAAGACCGCCTGCGAGCTCTTCAAGAATACCGAGATAACGAACACCACTCTAGTCAACCACATGACCAAAGCAGGCTGGTATAAAGGTCAGGCACAGGACGCAGGCTTTTTCTATGAGTTCATAAGAAATGATATCTCAGGCAAGGAGAAAGATCCCGACGGCAAGCTCGTCAACATAGGCATGACCGCCGAGCTTAAATTCTCAGGAACATACATCGGCTATTACGAGATAGAGGACGTGACCGTGGAAGAGCTTTACTTCCGACTTCCCGATGCTGCATACAATGACAACATGAAACTTGGCGATGTCAGTCCAAGATACTACAGCGAAGTTGTCTTACAACTAAAAAAAGCTATAAACAAGTAGGCATAACAAAAGGCAGTTCTGATTTTTTCAGAGCTGCCTTTTACTTATTTATTTTCCACAGGAAGTCCGTGATCTCCTGCAATGTGTCTGCCTGCCCTGTTCACACAATATATGCAAACAGGAACTATGTACAAGCAAGCCGCTATCCATGCCGCCTGATCTGTGAAGCAGATTGCAAGATAACCGAATTTCGGCACAAATATCATACTTACAGAAATTCGAGCTATCATTTCCGTCACTCCTGAGAATATAGCAAGTCCAGAATATCCCAGGCCCTGCGTACACATTCTGCAGGTGTTGAGTATACCGAGCGTCCAATAGAAAAAGCCTGCGTAGAAAAGATATTTGGCTGAAGCAGTAAGCACTGCTGCGTCTGACTTATTCACAAAGATAAGCGAAAGCTCTCTGCCGAAGAATATAAGTACAATACCGGCTATTACTCCATATGTCATGCCAACGCCAACTCCAATGCGTATACCCTTTTTGATACGCTTGAGATTTCCTGCACCGAGATTTTGGCTTGCAAAAACAGATGCACCTGTTGCAAAAGCGTCATAAGGACACATTGTGAACTGCTTTATCCTTGCCCCAGCAGTGAATCCAGACACATAAATGCTTCCAAGCTTGTTGTTAGCCGACTGCATAACCATTGAGCCGATAGCCGTTATGGAATATTGAAGTCCCATAGGAAAGCCCATTATTATAAGGTTCAGCACCGCAGGCTTTGACATCACTCTGTCCTCTTTGTTAAGTTTCAGCACGCTGACCTTTTTCATGATAAATACAGCACATAGTATTCCGCTTATCGCCTGAGCAACGACCGTAGCGATAGCCGCACCCATGCAGCCCCACCTGAACACGATAACACACACAAGGTCAAGTGCAATGTTCAAAACCGTTGATATAGCAAGAAATACAAACGGCGTTTTGCTGTCACCAACAGAACGCAATACGCTTGAAAGCAGGTTATACAAAAGTGTGAACGGTATGCCAAGAAATATCACCAGAAGATATTTATATGCGTCATCAAAAATATTCGACGGAGTTGAAAGAAGCTTCAATATCTCACTACAAAGCACCGCACAAACTGCAGTCAACACAAACGCAGTAACGGCGGTTATAACAATAGAATTGTAAAAATACTGTTTCAGCTTTTTTATGTCCCCTGCTCCGAAATGCCTTGCAATAGGCACGCCAAAGCCGCAGGCTGTTCCCATGCAGAAACCAAGCACCAAAAACTGCACACTGCTTGAAGCTCCGACACTTGCAAGAGCATCAGAACCAAGAAATCTTCCCACGATGGCAGCGTCAATAAGATTGTATGTCTGCTGTAACAAATTTCCTAAAAGCAGAGGAAGCGCAAAGCTCATTATAAGCTTGAACGGACTGCCCATTGTCATGTTTTTTGTCATTACTTTTCCTCCAAAAATCTAACTATCACATTTATCATCTTTAATTTTTACTATCACATTCTATCATCAATATATGAAAAAATCTATAACACAAATTAAATTTACTTTTGTGATTTTAAACAAATATAATAACAAAAAAACATACATATTGCACATAAAAAGGCAAGCATATTTCAGCCTGCCTTTGTGTAGCTTACGCTTTATACGTTAAATCTGAACAGAACGATATCGCCGTCCTGCATAACGTAATCCTTACCCTCAAGACGAACAAGACCCTTTTCCTTAGCCGCCGTCATAGAGCCACAGCTCATAAGATCGTCAAATGAAACAACTTCAGCTCTGATGAAGCCCTTTTCAAAGTCAGTGTGTATCTTTCCTGCCGCCTGTGGAGCTTTAGTGCCCTTTTTGATAGTCCAAGCTCTTACCTCAGGTTCGCCTGCTGTCAGGTATGAAATAAGACCAAGAAGCGAATAGCCCTCCTTGATTATTCTGTTAAGACCTGAAGTTTCAAGACCGAGGTCTGCAAGGAACATTTCCTTGTCCTCATCGTCCATGTCAGATATCTCAGCCTCTATCTGCGCGCATATCGGGAACACAGCCGAGCCTTCGGCTTTTGCAATCTCGCAAACTTCCTTGTAATGCTCGTTGCTTTCGATATTGTTTCTGAAATCATCTTCGCAAAGGTTAGCCGCATAGATAACAGGCTTAAGTGAAAGAAGCGGTGTTTCTTTAAGTATCTCCAGCTCGTCCTCTGTCATGTCATAAGAACGTGCAGGCTTGCCGCTTTCAAGATGCTCTTTGAGCTTTTCAAGGAACTCTACAGCGGAAGTAAGAGATTTGTCGCCTTTCATTGCCTTTTTAGTTCTGTCAAGCTTTCTCTCGATAAGCTCAACGTCAGAGAAAATAAGCTCCAAATCTATAGTTTCAATGTCTCTGCGAGGATTGATAGAGCCGTCAACATGAATGATGTTAGGGTCGTCAAAACATCTTACAACGTGAACGATAGCGTCCACCTCTCTTATGTTTGAAAGAAATTTGTTTCCAAGTCCCTCGCCCTTTGAAGCACCCTTTACAAGACCTGCAATGTCAACAAATTCAAGTGTTGCAGGAGTAAACTTTACAGGGTGATACATCTCAGCCAGCTTGTCAAGTCTTTCATCAGGCACCGAAACAATGCCCACATTCGGTTCGATCGTGCAAAACGGATAGTTCGCAGATTCTGCACCCGCATTTGTGAGTGCATTAAAAAGTGTTGATTTTCCTACGTTAGGAAGTCCTACCATGCCAAGTTTCATATCAATATACGCCTTTCGTTAAAATTTTACGCCATCATGGTCAAAATCATCTTCATCATCATCAAAGTTATAATCATCATAATACTCGTCAGGGTCAAAATGATCGTTACAGCCACCCTTGTCTATCTTGTTATTACAACCGATAGTAACGCCTTTCTTGATAGGCGAAACAAACAGACCAATTATAACGCCAAGGAGAAAAAGTGCAAGGCCTTTCCAAAAATAGCTTACTGTGCAGTTATTTTCAGTATCGCAGTTTTCTTCAAAAATATCCATAATAATACCTCCGTCTATTCTACTGATTTTAAAGATTCTACCATATCTATCTTTTTAAGCTTGAAATGAAGAACCAAATTAACTATAAATGCAAATGCCAATGTGAGCAATGCACCAAGCACATACGCCCACCAAACAAGCTGTCTGTTGAACAGCACAAGGTCGACCTCAGAAGTTATCACAACAAAATAGTGCAGTATCTTTCCTGCCGCAAGACCTACGATAATGCCCACAAGCGTCGATATCAGATTTTCTCTGTAAATATACGCTGAAGTCTCACCGTCATAGAATCCAAGCACTTTTATTGTCGCTATCTCACGAACACGCTCAGTTATGTTTATGTTTGCCAAATTGTAAAGCACCACAAACGCCAAGCCTCCCGCGCAAACGATGAGCAAAATAACAATAGCGTCAAGGCTGTCCACAGAATTAAGGAAACCTCTGCTTGAATCATTTTTAAAGCTTATTCCATAAAACTCGTCATTTGAAATAAGCTGTTCCTTGAAAGAGTTTTCATCAGTGTCTTTCTTTAGGTCAATAAAAGAAAGATTATAAACAGGCTTCTCACCGTATACACTTTCAAAATCATCAGGAGTGATGTAAATATAATGCAAAGCATAGTTCTTGCTTACTCCGCCTATCTTGAACTCTTTCTCCTCATGACCACTGAGCTTTATAGTAATAGTGTCACCCGTTTTCAGGTCAAGAAGCTTTGCAAGCTTTTGTGTTATGATAACAGAACCGCTTTTCACTTCAAGATTTGATCCATTCTCAGCAGATACAAGATCGATATAATCTCCCATATTTTCAGGAGTTTTCGGCACGATCATAGAAACAGACTGGTTTTCACTTTCATTTTCTGCAATGCCATCTGTACTCTGCATAAGCATAGATTTGTCTACCTGTGCGATACTGCTTATCTTGTCCTCCAATTGTTTCTCGTCAAAATCAGCTGAATTAAGTACCGCAATACCATCATACAGAAATATCTCATTGAATTGCTTTTCGGCAATAGTCTTTATAGAATATTTCAAACCAAAACCAGTGACTATCAGCGCCGTACAGCCTGCCACTCCCACAATTGTCATAAAGAAACGCTTTTTATATCTCAGCAAATTTCTCACAGTGACCTTTGCAAGAAAGTCAAGCCGATTCCATATAAAATCCACACGCTCCAGCAAAACACGCCTGCCATTCTGCGGTGGCTTTGGACGCATAAGCTGTGACGGCTGTGACTTAAGCTCTTTGATACAAGCGTAAAGCACCGCCGAGCAAGTGCAAATAACCGACACCACCAAGCAAAGCACCATATAAACAGGCTTGAACGGAGTGTCAATATCAGGAATGTTATATAAAATATTATAGCAACTATAAATTATCTTCGGAAAGATCTGCAATCCGACAATAACGCCTATGCAGCTTCCTGCTGATGCCGCTGTTGCTGCATAGAAAAGATACTTTCCAGCTATTCTTGCCCCACTGTATCCTAAAGCCTTGTATGTACCTATCTGCGTTCTCTGTTCCTCTACCATTCTAGTCATTGTGGTCAGGCATACAAGCGCCGCCACAAGAATAAAGAACACAGGAAACACCTTTGCAATAGAGTCGACCTTCTGAGCGTCCCCATAAAAGGAACTATAATCAGAGCTAGCCTCAAATCTGTCATACTGATAGAATGCAGGCGTTTTAACGGCTTCAAGTTCTTTTTTCGCTCCGGCTATCTCATCTTCTGCCGCCGCAAGCTGACCATTATATTCATCAAAAGCCGCCGTACTTCCTGTCTTTTTGTCTTGAAGAAGCTTTCCTGCCACTTCTTCAAGCTGTTGTGCTTTTAAAAGCTGTGACCTTGCAAGATACTTTGTACTAGAACCACTCTGTTCAGCCTTATCATAAGCCTCCTGAGCTTCCTCAACCGACTTCTGCGCCGTTGTCAAAAGCTCCGTAAGCTGATTTTCGTCGCAGGCAAGCGCCTGTTTCAAGATGTCAACTTTCTCCTGAGCGACGTCAATACTGTCCTGAGCGTCACTGCTTAGTTTTTCAAACCTTGCGTTCACACTGTCCTCAAAAAACTCCACCGCCTGAACGCTCTTATCTTTCACAGCCTGCTTGTACTCGTCGGAAAACGGGTCAAGCTCGTCAGTGCCTTTGAATTTCACATAAAGCTCTGTGTAATAATCGCACACAAACTCGCTCTCAGGCACAAAAACGTTGCTTACCACAGTTCCGTTGCCCACTGTGGTCGCATCACGCTCATAGCCGATATAAAGCGGTGAAGCCACAATACCTACTATCCTGTATGTGTCAGTTGCCAAAGTATCAGTTATATTTTTTGACGAGTCAGGCTCGTTGATCTTTATCTCTCCGCCCACCTTAAAGGTGTCAGGTGAACTCATTTTTACCTCTACTGCGCACTCGCCTTTTTTTTCAGGAAGCCTGCCCTCTAGTAAAACAGGCTTATCAAGATTATTAGGGCTGTTCTCATCAACAACATTGTTGAAGGACATAAATTTCAGCACAAGGTTTTGATTTTCATGATAGTAGAAAACGTCCTTAGAATATCCCGCCATAACGCCCTGAACATCATCAGCTTTTTTCACAGCCTCAACGTCCTCAGACTTAACGCCTATAGACGACATTAGCTTAATATCCATAAGTCTGTTATCACTGAAATATTTCTCCGCCGTGTCTATCATATCAGGCATAGTCGCCTTGATACCAGAGAAAAAACCACAGCCAAGGAGAACTATCAGAAAAATAGAGAGAAATCTGCCCAACGAGTGCCTTATCTCTCTGACAGTATCCTTTTTCAATGCACTTTTCATGACAGACCTCCCCTTTGTAATATCATTCTTCCCCGTCACTATCCGAAAAATCATCAAGACCTATCCTGCCCGATAGAATAAAATAAACAATCGCCGCAAGGACAAAAACGACAGGAGCAAAAATTATAATAGCTTTTTTAGCCCACTCAACCCCCAACGCTCACGCAAGCATAAGACCCAGCACTCCTGAGATATCAAAAAACAAGATACAAAAATACGTCCTAAGTGCCGATACCGCAGGTGCAGTGTCCCCATCGGGGTCAGCTTTATCACTGAAAATATTTATCCTGCCTGCTGAAAACACAAGCAGAATAAACACCGCCATAGCAAGAAGACTCAGCACAAGATCCACCACATAAGGCTTTGTCCTGCCTGCCGTCATGCCCACTATCAGCACAAAGCAATCACACCCCATGCAGAACACTAGAGCCGCCGTATTTACCACCGTAAGCACAAGCTGAAAAGGCGTAAAAGGAACTTTTTTCATTTTATCTTAATCGCCGAACATTTCCTTAGAAAGCTTGCCAAGCTTCTCACAGCCGTCGATTATCTGTTTGTCTGTAGGAGTTGAGAAGTTCAATCTGAATGAAGCTGTCTTGTCAGACTCGCTTACCATGAAAGCATTGCCCGGAACAACGGCTACCTTATATTCTGCAACAGCCTTTTTGCAGAAACCAGTCATGTCACTGCCCTCCGGAAGAGTACACCAAATAAACAGACCACCCTCAGGTCTTGTGAACTTGATCTGTGAAGAGAAATTCTTCTCGATCTGCTCTATCATAAGTTCGAGCTTATGCTTGTAGATCACTCTAAGCGAAGCAAGATGTGCTTCAATATCATTGTCCTTCATGAAGTTGTAAGCCAGCATCTGCGCCCAGATGTTTGTATGTACGTCAGCCACCTGCTTGCAGACAACTATCTTTCCGATTATCTCCTTTGGAGCGGAAATGTAGCCAACTCTGATACCAGGAGCAAGTATCTTCGAGAATGTTCTTGAATACATAACAAGACCGTCCTTGTCCATGCTCTTGATAGACGGGATAGCCTCACCCTTTATTCTCAGGTCACCGTATGGGTTATCTTCAAGTATCATAACGCTGTACTTCTTAGCAAGCTCGTAGATAGCCTTTCTCTTTTCAAGAGAAGTTGTAAGACCAGTAGGATTCTGGAAGTTAGAAATAATGTAGAATACCTTTACCTTGCCTGTAGCGAAAGCCTCTTCAAGCTCTTTCAGGTCAACTCCGTCTTCATGAAGCGTGATACCCTTAAGCTCAACATTGTAAGACTTAAACGCATTAAGTGAGCCTATAAAGCTTGGAGCTTCACAGCAAAGAATGTCGCCTGGGTCGCAGAGAACTTTACAAGCAAGCTCGTTAGCCTGCTGAGCACCGCTTGTGATGATAAGATCATCTCTCTCAGGGTCAAATTCACCCTTCTTTTCAAGCTCTTTCTTAAGGAGATCTCTCAGCGGAGTGTATCCCTCTGTAAGGCTGTACTGGAGTGCGCCGATAGGATTTTCCTTGAATATCTCTTCTGATATTCTATTAAGCTCGTCCACAGGGAATGCCTCAGGAGAAGGATTGCCTGCTGCAAATGAAATTACCTCTGGGTCAGAAGTAAATTTAAGTATCTCTCTGATAGCAGAAGCCTGCAAATGAGAAACCTTTTCTGAAAACTTATAAGTCATATCTTTTTTACCTCTTTTTCTTAAATATACATAATATGATTATATCACATTTTTCCTATAAAATAAAGTGTTTACGCAAACTTTTTTTTAGTATTAGCACCCTAAGCTCTATTTTTGTGCAATTTAAACAACTGCATATCCACCTGACATATGGACAAACCGTAATAAAACCCACCATAACAGCATAAGATCATATAAAAACAAGTCAGAAAGCAGGTTGACAGATGAAAAGACAAGGCTTTATAAAAGGCTCAGCAATATTGCTTGCAATGGTTCTGATAACAAAAATTCTGGGACTTCTCTATAAGATACCTCTTACTAATCTTCTGGGCGGCACAGGCATGGGATATTTCGCTTCAGCATTCTCAGTTTTCACACCAGTTTTCGCAATAGTCGTTTCAGGTATCCCCTCCACCATGGCTCGCCTTACCGCTGAAAACTATGCCCTTGAACGCTTTTCAAATATGCGTCATTCCAAGCGAACTGCATTTTTTCTTTTCACGATTATCAGCACAGCCGCAGCTGCAGTAATGATACTCACCTCAGATTTTCTGTCACGCAATGTAGTCGGCGAGCCAAGTACAAAATATGCTCTCATGTGCGTTGCCCCATCTATTATTTTCTGTACCATTATGTCAGTGGAACGCGGTTACTGTGAGGGCTTGCAGAATATGATACCGACCGCTGTATCAGAAGTGATAGAAACCCTTTTCAAACTTATCCTAGGTCTTGGTTTCGCCTACGGACTAATGTATCATATCTCCGATATGTATGATAAAACAGGCATGATATTCGGCACAGCCTATGAAAACTCACGTCAGGCAGCCTCCGCTGCACTTCCATTTATAGCTGCCGCAGCTATCCTAGGTTCGTCCATAGCCTCTGCGATCGCCTGTCTGTATATTCTCATATCAGGCAAGATCAAAGGCGACAGCGTAACAAAGCAAATGCTTCAAAGAGATACCATAACAGACCCCACAGGAGCAACAGCCAAAAAGCTTATCGTCTGCTGTCTTCCGATCGCACTTATCTCAGTAATAATGACCTTTGCCAACATGATAGATATGCTCACTGTCAATCCGTGTATCAAAGCCGCCATGAAAGGTTCTCCACACACATTTGACAACCTGCTCTCTGACAAGCTCACCACCGATATGCTCCCGAACTTCATTTACGGCTCTTATACTGGTCTTGCAGTGACAGTTTTCGGTCTTGTTCCGACCATCACCGCAATGTTTGGCAAAAGCATACTCCCCTCACTTGCCGAAAGCTGTGCCAAAAACGATAAAAAAGCCATGCAGTCAGGCCTTACAAAAATGCTCATCGTCACCAGTATCATAGCCATACCCGCAGGCATGGGCATCGCAGTTTTGTCAGAACCTATCCTGCGTTTTCTTTTTGGAGGCCGTGAAACTGAGATACAGGTCTGCATAATGCCAATGTCCATACTAGGAATAGCAGTAATATTCCTTGCCATAGCAACTCCCTGCTTTGCTATCCTGCAAACTCTGGGAAAACCTCACAAAGCCATAATAATTATGTTGGCAGGTGGAATTATCAAGCTATTTCTGAACATTATACTTATAAGACAGCCCATAATAAATATATCAGGAGCAGCTATTTCTACTCTTGTATCAGAGGTTTTCATATGCGTCCTATCCGTACGCTCAGTTTGCAAAATGACGGATCTAAAACCAAAAGTGAGCGAAATTTTCGTAAAGCCCACCTACGCCGCTATTATGTGCAGTGTGACAGCCATTTTGTCACACGAAACACTTACGAAAATAGCCCATTTGCAAATAAATCATAGATTTGTGACCCTTTTTTCTATAGAAATTGGTAGCACAATGTACTTTTTTTGTTTATATTTATTGTGCGAAACGCCGAAAAATATTGTAAATTGCATATTTTCAAAAAAAAATCCGCAAAACCCTTGAAATTTTGAGCAAAATGGTTTATTATTAATAAGCACCCTTTTGGAAAGGTAATGATGTAATGAGCGATAAAATTAAGGAATTGCTTGCTAAAGACAGCTTTGATATCAATGATCTTGCGGATATCGTGGTAATTCTCAGAAGCGAGAACGGCTGCCCGTGGGATAAAGTCCAGACCCATAAGTCTATCAAGAAAGATTTTCTTGAAGAAGTCTATGAGGTCATGGAAGCAATTGACTGTGACTCTCCTGAAATGATGAGAGAAGAACTTGGCGACGTTCTTTTGCAGGTGGTTTTCCATACAGTTATCGAGACCGAAAACAACAATTTCAGACTTGACGATGTTATAACTGATATCTGTAAAAAGCTTATCATCAGACACCCACACGTTTTCGGAAGCGTAGAAGCTGACAACGTTGAAACAGTGCTTAAAAATTGGGACACTATCAAGAAAGAAACCAAGGGACAGGAAACTTATTCCGATACCCTTAAAAGCGTTCCAAAGAACTTTCCTGCACTTATGAGAGCTCAGAAGTTAAGCAAACGTGCCGCAAGAGCAGGTATCGAGTATGACAATGCTCATGATATCAGCGCACTTGAAAATGCTGTTAAGGCTCTTGAAAACGGTGCTGACAGTGATAAAGCTGTAGTTGCAAAACAGCTTGGTGAGATAATGTTCACTTGTGCTTCACTTGCAAGAAAGCTTGACCTTGACGCTGAAGAAGTGCTGACGGATACAAATAATAATTATATCGAAAAGTTTGAGAAAACAGAAAATGCTGTAAGGCAAAACGGGCAGGATATGACCGCCCTGAGCATAAATGAGCTTGACGCTTATTGGCGAGAGCAAAATGAATGAATAACTTTATTCGTTAAAAATAATTTGGAGGTAAAAACAATGACAAAGGCAGAACTGATCAATCTTATCGCAGAAAAGGGCGATTATTCAAAGAAGGACGCTGAGAAGGCACTTACAACTGTTATTGATTCTGTATCAGAGACACTTGCTAACGGCGAGAAGATCTCACTGGTAGGTTTCGGTACATTCGAGGTTAGAGAGAGAGCTGAAAAGACAGCTATCAATCCTCGTACAAAGGAGCAGATCACTGTTGCAGCTAAGAAAGTTCCTGCATTCAAGGCAGGCAAGGCTCTTAAGGACGCTGTAAACAAGTAATCTAAAGCTTATGCCACTCAGACCTAGCCTGCGGGTTAGGTCTTTTTTACTACAAAGGAGGAAAATATGCGGCTTGATAAATACCTGAAAGTCACAAGACTTATTAAACGACGTACCATTGCAAACGAAGCTTGCGATGCAGGCAAGGTGCTTGTGAACGATAAGATTGCAAGAGCTTCATATGACGTGAAGGTTGGCGACATTATCACCATAAATATGGGTCAGAAGCCTGTCAAGGTGGAAGTTCTCAATGTCACCGAGTATGTAAAAAAAGAAGAAGCAGCCGAGAATTATCGTGTTATCAGCTAAAAAAGAGGACCGCTCAATGCGATCCTCTTAATTTTTTATCTATTATGCATTTTATGCATTTGCACTCAGATCATAATCTGACATATCAATATCAGAGAGATCGTAGTCATCATAATCATCATAATCACCATAGTCATCATAATCTGACTCAAGATCACCCTCTGCATTTACAAGCATATTGTAGACCTCGTCACCAAGAACTTTCTTTACATTAGCAACAAATCCATCACTGTCACAGCCTGCAAGGTATGTATTCATCTGATCGTCATTTGTCATGTCATAGATCTTGTCGCCTGACGGAACAGTGATATCAGAAGCCTCTGTCTTATTTCCTGTAACCGCCATTGTAACAAACTGCTTGCCGTTCATGCCAAACTCAACAGAAAGGTCAAGCTTGTCAGCAGTTGAAGCAGAAGCAAGCTCTACCCAGCCTGATACAGCCTGAGAATCAGATGTACCATTCACATCAAATCTAATAGTACCTGAAAATGCGTCACCCTCTTCTTTAAGGTCTTTGAGAGTCACCTCAGCTTCCATTGTGTCAAAGTTTATGCTCGGTGAAACTGCCAT
The DNA here is from genome assembly GCF_040909065.1 of Ruminococcus sp. RTP21359st1_H3_RTP21359_211015. Taxonomy (NCBI): domain Bacteria; kingdom Bacillati; phylum Bacillota; class Clostridia; order Eubacteriales; family Oscillospiraceae; genus Ruminococcus; species Ruminococcus sp. RTP21359st1_H3_RTP21359_211015. The sequence goes on along the minus strand of NZ_JBDGDD010000002.1, from coordinate 85,591 downwards.
GGTAGGCTCAAGGGAAAGTCCACCGTCAGCAGAAGTCTTGTCAGCGTCTATATCTGAATCAGCCGCAGTTTCCATTTTCATTGTGAACTTGCCATTTGTAACACCGTCAACAGTATTTGCAGAACCCTTGAATGATGCACTGCCCTCACTGCCCATGTTAAGGCTAAAATCAACAGCCACAACGTCGTCCTTAAGAATGGTGTAAAGAGTTGCACCCTCGCCGTCTTTTTCAAGGCTAAAGCCCGCAAGATCGTCACCGCTGTAGTAAGCGCTAAATGTTGCAGTTTCGTCAAGATTATCACTTTCAAAAAGTGAATCCATAGAATCAAGATACTGTGAGATTATCTCATCATATGACATACCAAGCTTGTCAGCAACGCCTGCCTTGCTGAACATATCTTTAAGCGTAGCGTCGTCCTTAGCCTTGTCAAGAACAGCCTTAAAAGCAGCCTTTACATCATTGCCTGAGATAGTGTATTCCTTAGTTGTATAGCTGTACTCGTTTCCGTCAATGTCACCAGTCTTTTTCTCACCGTCAACAGGCTTAGGGAAAGAGTCCTCCATAACCTTCTTGTATTCCTCCAGATCCTTTTCAAGTGCGTCAGTATCAAAATCAACATCAGCGCCCTCAGCAGAATCAAAGAGAGAATCAAGGTCAATGCCCTGTGAAGAAAGCTCACTGCCTACCTTGTCTTTAAGGCTGTCAACGTTAACCATAAGATAAGCGTCAGAAAGCTCAGGTATCTGAACATAAGCCGACTTGTTATCTCTGGAATATACAGCATTAGCAGACACAAGATTATTTCCGCCATATGTCAGCGAAACATCTGCTGCAGTGTTGCTTCCCTTCTGCTTTGTAACAGTTGTCACAGAAATAGGCTGTAAGCTGACACCTGCCTTCTCTGTGAAGCCCTCGCCGAATGAAACAGTAGCCGTTGCGTTGTAAGCAAAATCAAGTTCGCCCTTGATAGCCTTTTCAGCCGTGCCAAGAGTGTTGTTTATATTATCTGCCACCTGAGTAATCTTAGCCTTGCCGCCCTCAGTTTTACCATCATTACTGTCTTTATTTACAAAATAATAGCCAAGACCTGAGCCAACTATGCTAAGACCCAAAACGCCTGCCAATACAGGTGTAAGCACCTTATTTTTTACCATTTTATTTCCTCCTTAAAGAAACTCATGTTTCTGTTCGTATTTAAAATATAACATACTTTTAACAATTTGTCAATAGACTAACATATTACAAATCAGCTACAAATACCCCTAAAATAACAAAAAGAGAGGCACAAGGCCTCTCTTCATCATATTCTCTTATCAGCCAAATTCAAATCCGCCAGCCCTTACTCTGTCAATAAAGTCCCCGAGAATATCAGTATTGGTTTTGGATACCGAGTGAAGCAAATAAATAGCCCCCGGGTGAGCCGCATTCACAAGCTTTTCAAGTGCCTGCCCCTCATCAGGCTGATTGTTCACGTCCCAATCAGCGTAAGCAAAGCTCCAAAGCTCAGTCTTATAACCGCAGTTTGCCGTCACTCCAAGAGAGAACTCCGAAAACTCGCCCATAGGCGGTCTGAACACTGTCATGGTATAATCATAGTTTTCCTCCATATACTTATGGAAATCCTTTATCTCCGACTCGCACTCAGCCTGTCCAAGCGTCGGCATAGAATAATGGTGTACCGAATGATTTCCCACAATATGCCCCTCGTCTATCATACGCTTCACAAGCTCAGGATTTTTCTCTGCATAATCCTGCAAAAGAAAAAACGTCGCCTTGACCTTTTTCTCCTTCAACACATCGAGGATCTTTTCGGTGTATCCGTTCTCATACCCCTGATCAAAGGTCAGATATATCTTGTCATCATTATTTATAGCCTTTGCGTTAAGCTTGCCGTATTGTGCATTAAAATCAAGCGCACCGGTCGTCCTGTTCTTCTCGTCCACAAGAACGCCTTGACCATATCCGACCTTGTCATGTGAAAGCCCCGAAAGATCTATCTTTTCCTTTGCGGTTTTCTTTCCCACAGCCACAGGCTCGATGACCGCCGAGCTTGTTCCCTCTGATGAATTTTCCTCACGCATTATCACTGTCCTGCCACAAGCACTAAGCGCTACAACCGCACAAATAAGTGCCATGCAATTTCTAATCTTCATATGAAGCCCTCCGTTTTCTTATCATCTTATACTATTATGTTCAGAAAACGGCTTTATACAAAAATACGTTTCAGGAAAATTCTGACGTAAAACAAAAAAGGCGGTAAAAACTACCGCCTTTAAATATCAGTTATGACTCAAGATAGGACTTCACCAATGCCTGCAAAAGTTCATCTCTGTCAATATGACGAATAAGACTTCTGGCATTATTGTATGTCGTTATGTAGGTCGGGTCCTCAGAAAGAATATAACCTACGATCTGATTAATAGGATTATAACCCTTCTCTTTCAGAGCGTCATATATAATTGTAAGTGTCTTTTTCAGCTCAGCCTCCTTGTCGTGCTGTACTGAAAATTCCATAGTTTGTTCGTGCATTATGCTCAGCCCCTCTGCAATGTATTAATATCAGCAATACGCCTGATATTATTATACTCCATTTGTTTCAAAATAACAAGTCAAAAAGCAAAATTTATGCACATTACACAAATCAAGCGCTATATTTTTTACATTCTGAGTTCAGCACCGATAGCCTTGAGAGCTTCAAGAACTTTCTTCATAGCCTTGTCAGCCTGCTCGTCAGTAAGCGTGCCGTCATGTGAACGCATTGAAATGGAGTATGAAACAGACTTCTTGCCCTTTTCGATCTGCTCGCCCTTGTAAACGTCAAAAAGCGTTACCTTTTCAAGTATCGAGCCAACAGCCTTGCTTATAGTCTTTTCAAGAAGAGCCGCAGGGATATCGTCATCACAAACGATAGACAGATCTCTTGTTGTAGCAGGATACTTAGGCAGTGGCTTATATGTCTTCTGAGCAACACAGCTTGCCATAAGCTCAGGAACATTTATCTTGCCCACATAAGCTCTTGCGTCAATGCCGTAGTTCTCAAGAACTCTTGGGTGAAGCTCGCCAAAAATGCCGATCTCCTCACCATTTACTTTAACAACAGCAACTCTGCCCGGGTGGAAAGCATAGAACTCGTCAAAGCTACATTCAGCAGTAGCCTTTTCAAATTCAACTTTCTGTGCGCCGAGCTTTGAAAGCAGTCCCTCAACAACGCCCTTAATGTCATAGAAATCAGCCTTCGTCTCAGTATCATAGAAACCAAAACCAAGTCTTTCAGGCTCGTTAGGAAGCACCTCTCCCTCAACAGGTATATACTCGTTTCCTCTCTCGAAGATATAGCACTCAGGGTTGCGGTAGCTGTAGTTTCTTGCAAGCACTTCACATACAGACGGAATGATAGTCGTTCTCATAACGCTGGTGTCCTCGCCAAGAGGGTTTGTGATAACAACTGTCTTTCTAAGTTTTGAGTCAGCAGGAAGATTTATCTTGTCAAAATACTTAGGCGAAATGAATGAGAATGTAGAAATCTCGTTAAGACCCATAGCGAGCATAGATCTCTGTATATGTCTGTCAAACTTCTGCGCCTCGGTGAGCTTAGCCTGAGCAACACCTCTAACGATAGTGTTTGGTATCTTGTTGTAGCCGTAAAGTCTAGCAACTTCCTCTGCCACGTCAGCCTTGCAGGCAATGTCCACTCTGTACCATGGCGAAACTACCTTGCCGTCCTTTATCTCAAAGCCAAGCCTTGTGAGATATTCAACCATGTCGCTCTCAGGTATCTCAGTACCAAGGAACTTATTTATCCACTCAGGGTCGAAATCAACCGTCTTAGGTGTCTCGTCCTCATAGTTCTCATCAATATAAGTCTTTACGACCTCTCCTGCACCAAGCTCCTCAACAAGCTGGAAAGCTCTCATAAGAGCCTCGTAGCACTCATGTGGGTCAAGACCCTTTTCATATCTTGCAGAAGCGTCAGTTCTCATGCCAAGCTTCTTGGCTGTAGTTCTTACGCTTGCACCGTCAAAGCAAGCAGACTCAAATACAACAGTAGTTGTATCGTCCATGATACCACTGTATTCGCCGCCCATAACGCCTGCAACTGCAACAGGTTTTTCAGCGTCAGCAATAACGAGCATCTCTTCTGAAAGCTCTCTTACCTCGCCGTCAAGAGTTGTGATAGTTTCTCCTGCCTTAGCGTTTCTGATGTTGATAGATGCGTCCTTAACATATCTAAGGTCAAAAGCGTGCATTGGTCTGCCGTATTCAAGCATAACATAGTTTGTGATATCAACAAAGTTGTTGATAGGTCTAACGCCGCAGCCTCTGAGTCTTTCTCTCATCCAACGAGGTGACGGACCTATCTTTACATTCTTTACGATACCGGCCATGTATCTCTTGCAAAGATCAGTGTTGTGTATCTTTACCTTGAGCATATCGTTGATATCTCCATCAATGCCCTTGAACTCAGGTTTCTTGACTTTCAGCTCTGTGCCGAAAGTAGCCGCAGTTTCTCTTGCAAGACCGATAACAGAAAGGCAGTCAGGTCTGTTTGAAGTTATCTCAAACTCAACAGTTGTGTCATTATATCCAATAGCTTCATGTATATCCTTGCCTACTGTCTTGTCGCAGTCATCACCAAGAATGAAAATTCCGTCCTCGATAGCATATGGGAAATCGTGAACAGAAAGTCCAAGCTCGCCCAGTGAGCAAAGCATACCGTTTGACGCAACGCCTCTCAGCTTGCCTTTTGTTATCTTCACCTGCTTGCCCTCATGGAGAACAGATGACTTGTGCTTTGCAACAGGCACAAAATCGCCCTCATGAACGTTCTGAGCGCCAGTAACTATCTGAACAGGCTCGTCCTCTCCCACGTCTACCTGAGTGATGAACATATGGTCAGAATCAGGGTGACGCTCCATAGAAACCACCTTGCCCACAACAACGTTAGAAATATCTTCGCCCTCCTGCTCAAAACACTCTACCTTTGAGCCTGAAAGCGTCAGAGCGGAAACAAAATCCTTTATCGGCATATCGCAGTCTACATAGTCTGCAAGCCATTTCATTGACAAATCCATTTATTATTCCTCCGTAATCTTATCATTTACCGCAGTTTTGTATCTTCTCATCCAAGTCCTTTAAAAACAGTGGTCTATAAATATAGAAATCCTTCCACCGCTTTATGTTCACAGTATACTTTATCCCGAAATTATCAGTTATCTCAGCTTTCATGCTGTCATTGACACCATTTGTGCTGTGAACTATGGTCTTGAACTCTCTAATATCCGTATATTTTATAAGCAGTTTAGCCTTAGGCACATACATATATCTGTCAAGTAGATAAAAGGTCTTGTATTTGAACTCGCTTCCCTCTATCTCGCTTTCCAAAGCCAGCATATCCTGAGCGTCAAATTGCTCCAGCCTTGCAAGGTTCCCTCTGTATTGTTTTACCTGCCTTTTAAATCCTCTTATTCCGATAAAAAGCAGGATACCCAGAAAAATTATCAGAAACCCACATAGCACGAGCATATCCCATGCACTCTGCTGTTCTTTTACAAGCATGACCGATAACCCACCGCCAACGCCTACTATCAGCGCCATAAGTGTGCTGATAGCCGCCGACGTTACAAGCTTAGCCTTTGACGGCACAAGCTTTCTGTAAAGCCTGCTCTGGCTCATAACTTCATTCATCAGAACTGCTCTAAAAATCTCATATCGTTCTCATAAAGCAGACGCATGTCATTGATGTTGTATCTGCCCATTGTTATTCTTTCAAGACCGATACCAAATGCAAATCCGCTGTAAACCTCAGGGTCAATGCCACAGCCCTCAAGTACCTTAGGGTGTACCATACCTGCGCCGAGAAGCTCTACCCAGCCCTCCTGCTTGCACATTGAACAGCCCTTGCCATGGCAGTTGAAGCACATAAGGTCAACTTCAGCAGAAGGCTCTGTGTATGGGAAATGGTGCGGACGAAGTCTTATCTGAGTGTCCTCGCCGTAAAGACGCTTCATAAGAAGCTCCAGCGTACCCTTAAGGTCAGCCATAGTGATGCCCTTGTCAATAACAAGACCCTCTATCTGGTGGAACAGCGGTGAATGTGTAGCGTCCACTGTGTCAGAACGGTAAACTCTGCCCGGTGAAATGATTCTTATAGGCGGCTTTCTCTTCTCCATAGTTCTTATCTGAACGGAAGAAGTCTGTGTTCTAAGAACAACGTTCTCATTGATGTAGAATGTATCCTGCGTATCTCTTGCAGGGTGAGATTTAGGCATATTCAGTGCCTCGAAGCAATAATGGTCTGTTTCTACCTCAGGGCCGTCCACAATATCAAAGCCCATGCCAAGGAACACTTCCTCTACCTCTTCAAGAGTAGCGTTCAGAGGGTGAGGTCTGCCTATTCTTGTTTTCTTGCCCGGAAGCGTAACGTCTATAGCCTCTTCTGTAAGCCTTACCTGCTCCATTTTGCTCTTAAGCTCTTCCTTACGCTTATTGAGAGCATTCTCGATATCAGCTCTTACCTTGTTTGCAAGCTGACCGATAACAGGTCTTTCCTCTGCGGAAAGCTTGCCCATTTGCTTAAGTATGGAAGTTATCTCTCCCTTTTTGCCAAGAAATCTTACTCTGAAATCTTCCAACAGCTTGGCGTCATCAATATGTGAAAGTTCTTCTTTCGCACGCTCGTCAATGCTTTTCAACTGTTCTTTCATTACTTATCCTCCTATAAAAATAAGCCCTGCCCCGACTAAACAGGACAAGACTTTGAAATTCTTGTTTATACCACCTATCAGTAAAGAGCCAACACTCTTCCGTCCTTAACGCAGACAGACGTTCACGCTTACTAAAGATTATCTCTCATTCGGCATGACCACTCGCAAGTGAACTTCATTTTGTCAGGATATAAAGCCGCTTTCAGAAAACGCACACACGCCGCAGCTTCTCTCTGAAGACCCTTAGCAAAACTACTCTCTCGGTCATAGTGTTTTAAGTGTATTGATACAATAATATGTTATCACATTCTGCCCCACATTTCAAGGGCTTAACAAAAAGTTTACAACTACAGCCCATGCTTGTGCAGCCTGTCCCACTTCATATCCTCCTCGGAGTAATAATCGTCCTCCTCGTCCTCTATCTTGTTGTATTCCTTGTGTGGATAACCTATCTTCTCATAAAAGTCATTGATAAGCACAAGCTTGCCCTTAGTGTCCTGAAAGCTCAGAGCTATCATACCGTCCTCAGGCACAAAAGCTTTCTCCCTGCCCTCTTTGTCCTTTACCACAAAGCTTGACTTCTCCACATTTTTCAGCACGCAAACGAGTCTGCCCTTATTCGTCTGATAAGACTTCTCTACCTCCTCATAGTAAAGGCATATGTGCAGATAGCTTTTAGAAAGCCCCATGCGTTGAGAGTGTTCAATGTGATCCTCATATATCCTCGTGTAAACATCAGCGTCCCGTGAAAGCGAGTAATACCAGTACATAAGTCCGCCCACAGAACAATTGCAAGCCCCCAGCAGTATAAGCAGAACCTTTGCAAAGACTGCACTTGCAAACACCGCACCAATTATGATGATAACGATCCCAAGCAGGATATTCTTATACATATTCCTCTGCATTTTCCTGTGTTCTTCAATATCATGTGCCGCCTTGACCTGCCTCTCCGCCCTTGACAGCTTCGGAGGATATTCATAAACCGCCTGCAAAACATTCACCTCTCAACTCTTTGACTTTTCCATAGCAAGCACAGATTTTGTATAGCGTTTTTGCTTTCTAACAGAATGAAAAAAGTCTCTTATTATCATTTGAACTTTCAAAATCTTTTGATATCAACGTTCTTAACGTGTCTCTACACTCCTCAATTTGTCTATACAGGATTGTGTTTTCCGCTCTTAGTTCTTCAATCTTGTCAATCATTTTATGGTTTAATGACATAGATTGTGTCAACAGATCATACATCTCATGATACGTTCTATCTCTCATATGATACACCTTCTTCCTTATATTCTAATAAAGGAAATACGTTGCCCAACAAGGATTTGAATTAACAAGGTGTCCATTCGGACAATCTTCAATGTAAACTACATAATAAACATCTCCTCTTGTTTCATACAGATAATCAAGTTTTCTTTTATACAATGCAATTGTATCTGCCAAACCTTTTTGCGTGTATGGTATTGCATATACGGCATCATAACTTGACTCATCAGGAACAAGTTTGTTTTCAAGCATCACAAAATATTCTTCTAACGTATTATAATCTATGCCATACTTCCAAAACTCCGTATAATGTTCCTTAATATACGTTGCTTTTTCTCTTGAATATGCTGTAAGTTCTGCCTTCATAGCATCAATATCAGCCTGTGTGATTTTGTCACTCTTCTTAGTTGTCGCCGTCACGACCCCCGAATACTTGCCATAGTGATTATTATTCGTCTTTTTGTCGTCCTGCTTGCAAGCCCTTATCTTGAACTGATACTTTGTCGCAGGCGCAAGTTTCTTCACAGTGTAGCTTGTCCCTGTGGTCTTGCCTATCTCTTTCCATTTGCCTTTTATGTTCTGATAAATGCGGTAATTTGTACAGCCTATCTTCGTCCAAGAAAGCTTAACGCTGTCAGTGCCAACACTGCTTACCTTTAGCCCCTTGCAAGCCTGCGGATTGGTCGCCGTGTTCCAGTTTGCGGAATATTCTCCGTAAACTTTCTTGCCCTTTACAGTCTTGTATGCTCTTACTTTAAAATTTTCTCTCGTTGCATTAGGCAGCTTCTTAACTGTGTAGCTCGTACCCTTGCAATCCCCAAGCTTGTTGTACTTGCCGTTTTTTCGCATATAAACAGTGTAACCGCTCGCACCCTTTACCTTGCTCCATTTGAGCTGTATCTCACTGTTTGAAAGCGTCTTAGATTTAAGCCCCGTTACCTTGCCAACACTCGCCGCTTCCGCAACGATAGCCGTCTGTGAGAATATCCCCATATCCTCCGCCGCAGGTACAACAGCCCCTGTGCCCATAAGCATTGCCGCCATAACAACAGCCGCCGTTTTCTTCATACCATTCTTCATAAAAAGCACCTCTCCCGATTCTCTATAATTCCCCATATGTCATGGTAATATTATATAATACCATAAAGCCAAATATTTGTCAATACTTTTACAAAAAAATATAAAATGTTGAAAATTGCAAAATAAAATATCCTGCAAAATTCCGTAGGGGCGAACACTGTTCGCCCGTCGAAGCAACAAACAAAAAGCACAACACCCACCAAGAGCATTGTGCTTTTATCATATCTAAATCAATCAGCTATTCTTCTTGCTGTCATTCTCTCTTATCTCAACACGGCGTATCTTACCGCTGATAGTCTTAGGCAGCTCGTCCACGAACTCAACTATTCTAGGATACTTGTAAGGCGCAGTTGATTGCTTAACATAGTTCTGAAGCTCCTTAGCAAGCTCAGGAGAAGCAGTGTAGCCCTTTGCAAGCACGATAGTAGCCTTAACTACCTTGCCTCTGATAGCGTCATCAGCCGCCGTGATAGCGCACTCCAGTACAGAAGGGTGTTCCATAAGGATACTCTCTATCTCGAAAGGTCCTATACGATAGCCCGAAGCCTTGATAAGGTCGTCCGTTCTTCCAACATACCAGTAGTAGCCGTCATCGTCCATGTAAGCAGTGTCGCCTGTGTGATACATACCAAATCTCCAAGCATTGTCCGTTGCCTCAGGGTTTCTGTAATACTCCTTGAACAGCGCAGGGTTTTCGCCCCTCTTAGCGTAAACAACGATCTCACCTGTCTCGCCTACCTTAACAGGATTGCCCTCGTTGTCAACTATACCGATGTTGTAAAGCGGTGTAGGCTTACCCATGGAGCCCGGCTTTGGCTCCATGCCGTAAAGATTGCCCACAAGCACAGCGCCCTCTGTCTGACCAAAGCCCTCCATAAGCTTAAGACCTGTGTACTCATACCACTTGTTGAATACCTCAGGGTTAAGAGCCTCACCGGCGATACAGCTATATTTCAGTGAAGAAAGGTCATAGTTTTCAAGACCCTCCTTAATGAAAAATCTGTACATTGTCGGAGGTGCGCAGAATGAAGTCAGCTTGTAATCCTGAATTACTTTCAGAACGTTTGCAGGAATAAATCTGTCGAAGTCATATACAAAAGTTGTTGCACCGCAGATAAACTGACCAAACATCTTGCCCCATGCACACTTAGCCCAGCCTGTTTCAGAAACAGTAAGGTGCAGTGAGTTCTCGTCAAGATGATGCCAGTGCTTAGCAGTGATAATGTGTGCCGCAGCCAGTGAATACTTGTGCAGTACCATTTTAGGATATCCAGTCGTACCAGAGCTGAAATACATAAGCATTGACTCAGTAACGTGTGTTTCGATCCTCTCAAAAGTCTTTGGATACTTGTCCATTTCGCTGAGAAAATCTATCCAACCCTCTTTAGCACCGTGAGTGATAAACTTCTCTTTCATGCCGCTGTACTGCTCAAGAGCTGAATCCACCTGATTAGGAACATCGTCCTCCGCAGTTGCCACGATATAAGATATAGACGCAGCGTCAAAGCGGTAAACATAGTCTTTTTTCTTGAGCTGACAAGTTGCAGGCACAAGGATAGCGCCTATCTTCATAAGACCGTAAGCAAGGAACCAGAACTCATAATGACGTTTAAGAACAGCCATAACAAAATCGCCCTTCTTAACTCCGTGTGCCAGCATCATGTTAGCCACCTGACTGCTCTTTTCAGAAAGATCCTTGTAAGTGAAGATATGCTCCTCACCCTCCTCGTTGACCCACTGCATAGCCACCTTATCAGGCACGTTCTTAGCCAGCTCGTCTATAACGTCATATGAGAAGTTGAAGTTCTCAGGCAGGTCAAGCTTAAAGCTTTTAAGTCTGCCCTCGCTGTCAAGCTCCTCGTCAACAAACCTCTTGTAAAAATCAGCCATTACAAAACTCATATATGAAATCCTCCGTTTTAATTATATCCTGTTTATCTCATGACAAATGCTCACTATGTCCTGCGGAACTTCCGCAATATACTTCGCACCTGCATTTTCAAGTTCTTCTCTGCCCCTGAAGCCCCATTCACAGCCAATGCAGTCAAGACCCGCATTTTTTGCCGTCATAACGTCCACATCAGAATCGCCGATAAGCACAGCTTCCTCAGCCTTGACCCCAAGCGTGCCAAGAATATTGTATATTATCTCAGGCGCAGGCTTTGTCGGAACACCGTCCTTTTTGCCCTCGATCAGGTCAAAATCTTTCTCACCGAAAATATTCTTTACAATGTAGTTCACAAAGCCGTCCGGCTTGTTTGAAGCCACCGCCGTCATAATGCCCTCATTGCGAAGCGTGTCAAGCACCTCGCAGATATGCTCATAAGGCTTGGTCTTGTTCACACATCTCTTGTTGTATTCCTCAGAGAACTCAGCATGATACTTTTTGATGTTCTCCTCGCTTCTCAGCTTCTCAGGCAAAGCCCGCTCAACAAGCTTCAAAGTACCATTTCCCACTAAATGCTTGTAGGTATCATAATCAAACACAGGAAACCCATATCTCTCAAGTACCGCGTTCATGGCGTCACCAAGATCATAAATAGAATTTACAAGCGTTCCGTCCAAATCAAAAATAAATAGCTTTTTCATAAAACCAGCTATACAAAAAGCCTTTCCTCCCTCCGACTTTCCATAAACTTGTCGGTCACCATGCACTAATTTTTACACTTATCGCAAGTTTATACACATATCATAACTTTGTACACTTATCATAAGTTTGTACATCAATCGCAAATTTATACACTTGTCTAAAAATCACGAGATTTATTATACACTGATATTGTGGCTTGTTTATGAACATACACACCTGTAATTGTTAAATTAAAATTCACAAAGATATCTATGTGATACATATTTGTGTGAATAAGAGAATTGTTTTAAGCAAATATAGTCTGTTCAGCGAATATTTTAAGCCCTATACATATTAAAATAACTCCCCCAACTATCCTTGCCTTGCTTTTGAGTTTTCCGCTGAATTTGTTACCAAGCATAAACCCACAGAACGATAAGGCCGCCGTAACAACACATATAAAAGCTGCCGACCTGACTATGCCCACACCAAGTGCCGCAAAGCTTATGCCCACAGCCAGTGCGTCCACAGAGGTGGCAAATCCCTGCAAAAGCACCGCCCCGAAAGTGAGCCTGCCCCCTGTCTGAATCTCATCGTCCCCCGAACCGCATATCATGTTCAACCCTATGAACCCAAGCAGTATCAAAGCTATCCAGTGGTCGAACCTCTCTATGTACTCCGCAAAATTCATGCCCAGCGCATAGCCGATCGCAGGCATTATCCCCTGAAAAAGCCCGAATATGATACCGCACATCAATGCTCCCCTGACTCTCCCCTTTCTGACACAAAGCCCATTAGTCACCGATACCGCAAAAGCGTCCATAGAAAGTCCACACGCAGTAAGAAAAAGCTCAAAAATACTCATATAATCCCCCTGTATAATGTATAAAAACAGCTTTACATTCAATCTTGACTTTCCTTATATTTTTATCTGCACCCACACTTTTTACACCTGCTACCACACCTTTTCTGTAGAGGCGAACAGCGTTCGCCCATCGAAGCAACAAACCCATGCTTTCATCAAATAAAATAGCCCCTACTCAACAAAAAAACGCCATCCCCGTAAAATACAAAATAACATCTTTGCATTTTCCGAAAACAGCGTCATACCGTTATATTTTGTTAATCCTCACACTTTGAAGCAAGAAGCGAGCTGTATTGATTTCTGAACTGCTCAAATCTGCCCTCGTCAAGAGCCTCTCTTATCTTCTCCGTGAGCGTGTTGTAGAAATACAGATTGTGCATTACTGCCAGCCTGCCGCCCAACTGCTCCTCAGACTTGAACAGATGACGAATGTATGCCCTGCTGTGATTACGGCAAGCAGGACAATCGCAATGCTCGTCAATAGGTCTAGGGTCAGTTTCATACCTTTTATTAGTGATGTGCATAATGCCGTTCCATGTGAACAGCGTTCCGTGACGTGCATTTCTGCTTGGCATTACACAATCAAAGAAGTCCACGCCTCTGTAAACAGCTTCAATTATGTTTGTCGGTGTGCCAACGCCCATAAGATATCTCGGCTTATCCTTTGGCATAAAAGGCTCGACCTTTTCTATAATGTTATACATTACCTCAGTAGGCTCACCCACAGCCAGACCGCCAATAGCAAAGCCCGAACAGTATTCCATTTCTCTTATGCGCTTCATATGCTCGATACGCAGATCCTCATAAGTACAGCCCTGATTGATACCGAACAGCATCTGATGCTTGTTTATAGTCTCCTCAAGTCCGTTGAGCCTTTTCTGCTCAGCGACACATCTCTCAAGCCACCTTACCGTTCTATCACAGCTTGCCTTTGAATAGCTATGCTCAGCAGGGTTTTCCACACACTCGTCAAACGCCATTGCGATAGTAGACGCAAGGTGCGATTGTATCTGCATACTCTCCTCAGGACCCATAAAAATCCTTCGTCCGTCAACATGAGAGTTGAAGTACACGCCCTCCTCTTTGATTTTACGCAGCCTGGCCAAAGAAAATACCTGAAATCCACCGCTGTCTGTAAGAATAGGCTTGTCCCAGTTCATGAACTTGTGAAGTCCGCCCATTTTGTATATAATGTCATCGCCCGGTCTGACGTGCAAATGATAGGTATTGCAAAGCTCCACCTGCGTTTTAAGTTCGTTTTTCAGATCAATGGAAGAAACTCCACCCTTTATCGCCGCAGAAGTTCCCACGTTCATAAATACAGGCGTCTGTATAGTTCCATGAACAGTTTCAAACTGCCCCCTGCGTGCAGCACCCTCTTGTTTTAATAATGTAAACATAAATTCTCCTTATAAATTATTTTTTCAGCCTATTCCATATCATACAGCTTCATAGTTTCAATATTTCTGTACTCATGCTTTTCATAATATCCAATAAGCTCTCCCGCATCATTTCTGAGAGCTATCATATAAACGTCCTTATTTTCCTTTTCGTTGCGGAAAGTATACACCTTGTTGTTGCCCTTGTCCTTTTTGAACCATGCAATGACCTGCTCTATCTTGTCATTAGAATCCCCGTTGTGACAGCCCTTTATGGACCTGCCCACAAGAGCCGCTCCTCCACGCTTTTCATATCTTTTGACCGCTGTCGGATTCATATATACTATCGTATGCTCAAGGTCGCAAATAACCACAGGTGCATCGTCTGCGTCAATAACGCTCTTAAAAAAGTTATTTTCCATTTCCGTTCTCCTTTATGATATCATTCCTGCCCCTTATTCCTTTAAGCACCATATCCAGAGGCACACCAAATATTTTTATGCAAAGCACCAATACAATAGGTATCGCTGTAAGTGCCAAATAAAGCTCCCAACGTTCAGGAAAAGCCTTTGCAAGATATGCCTGATAACCATAGTATGTGAGCATATAAACTATAGTTCTGTGCCAGAAGTACACCTGCAAAGTCCTGGAGCCGCACTTTGTTATCAGTGGAATCTTCACATCAAGCCCAATACCAAGCACCGCCAAACAAAGCAGTGCCGAGATACCCATAACAAGAAGCCTGCTCAAAAAAGTGCAATCCATGTCCGTTGCTTCAGATATGGCAAAATAAGAGTTTCTTCCCGTAAGGAGCATTCTCAGCGGATAAACAAGCTTTGTTTTTCCAAAGCAGAAATAAGTCCAAATGCCTATCACTCCCAAGGACAGCACCCTTACATACCACTTTTTCACAAAATCAGCCACCTTTTCAGGGTCAAGCACATATCCGCAGTAGTAAAACGGGAAAAACACCACTATCCTGGATAGCTCATATTCATCGCCCACGCTAGGGTCATACCCTGCCGCAAGTGCCGTCACCATAGCCGCCGTAAGCACCGCCCAAGGTCTGCTGTTTCTTAACAGATAGCAAAGCCCCATAAACGCCGCCATTGCGAACATATACCAGTATACACCGTCGCCGCCCAAAAGGTCAAAGAAAATCTCGCCATCACTGTTTTCCTTGTCAAAATCCGTCTGAAATCTCACCTGCGACCAATAATTCAGGCATTTCATTAACATTCCGATAACAACAAATCCAAGCGTCTTTCCAAGCACTTTCCTGCCGTCATCATGTCCCCTGTTGAACAGTCCTGATATGAATAAAAACAACGGCATATGAAAAGCATACAGAAACACAAATGCGCCGCTAAAAACCTTTGCCTGCGGTACACCTGTTTCACCGCCGCCGTCACCAAAAAGCTTGACAGTGCTGTCGTCTATCAAATGCCCCAAGACCACAAGCACTATAAGCAGAAATTTCAGATTGTCATATAAATACAGTCGTTTCTTCTCCCCTGACTTAACGTCATTCATATAGAAAAAAACCTCCGTAGATAAAAGCTTGAACTAGGATTATATTTAACAATAACCTAATTTCTAACCGCTCACTCAGATATTATGAGCATACAATCACCAAAGCTAAAAAATCTGTACTTCTCTTCAACCGCTATCTTATAAGCATTCATAGTGTTCTCGTATCCCATAAATGCAGAAACAAGCATTATAAGCGTGCTTTCAGGCAGGTGAAAATTAGTAACAAGTCCGTCAAGCACCTTGAACTCAAAGCCAGGATAAATAAATATCTCCGTGTAACCGTCACATGGAACTATCTTTCCGTCATTGAATGCCGCCACGCTCTCCAGCGTCCTGCATGAAGTAGTACCCACCGCAATAACACGTCCACCATTTTTCTTCGTTTCGTTTATCATGTCTGCAGTTTCACGGCTAAGCTCATAATGTTCCCTGTGCATCTTATGGTCAAGGACCTTGTCCTCCTTAACAGGTCTGAACGTGCCAAGACCAACGTGCAGAGTAACATACGCAATGTTCACACCCATTGCCTTTAAGTCCTCAAGCTGTTGTTCAGTGAAATGCAGACCGGCAGTCGGCGCAGCAGACGAGCCAAGCTCATGAGCATAAACCGTCTGGTATCTGTCCTTGTCCTTCAGCTTTTCAGTAATGTAAGGCGGCAAAGGCATCTGACCTATCTCGTCAAGTGTGGCAAAGAAATTCTCCTCGCACTCAAATCGTGCGATACGGTTTCCGTCCTCCAACACATCAATTATCTCCGCTTTCAGCTTTCCGCCGCCGAAAACAAATCTTGTGCCGATCTTGGCTTTTTTGCCAGGTCTGCAAAGGATTTCCCAGACCATGTTCTCTTTCTGCTCCACAAGCAAAAACTCAATGAACGAGCCTGTGTCCTCACGCTCGCCGTATATCCTCGCAGGAAGCACCTTTGAGTCGTTAAGCACAAGCAAGTCACCTTTTTTGAGATAATTGCATAGATTATAGAAATGGTCATGAACCACCTCTCCCGTCTGCCTGTTTATCTTCATCATTCTCGAAGCATTTCTAGGCTCGACAGGGGTCTGTGCAATAAGCTCCTGCGGCAGGTCATAATAAAAATCCGATCTTTTCATGTTGTTGATATCAAGCATTTTAAATATCTCCTATTTACTTAAAATATAATAATTATAATAATGTAGGCAACGGCGTCCTCTACGTCCCACTCTCACCATTCTCAAAGTTCTTATTCCAACAACTGTCAACATTCTTTAAAGCCATTTAATTTCATATAAACTTATTAATTTACAGAAAATTAAAATATTTTTATCTATATGTATTGACAGAACGCTAAATATTTGTTATCATTAAACAGAACAGATAGAGGTGCAGTTGAAATGAGTATCATTTTTCGTGTGACCCCACACAACAGCGTCCCAACGCCTATGGTAAATGAGAAAGGTAAAACTGCCGAAGCGGAGTATCGGGAACACTCTTGCTGACTGTTAGTTTAATAGACTATCAGTTGTCATCATTACAAATGGTGGAGTGCTATCGGCATAAATTTTTATGTCAACATTCTTATTATATTGTATGATGAACTGGTTTTCAACCAGTTTTTTTATTATTTGTTTATTTTTTATGTTTTGTGCAAAATAACATTTGAACAGCGGCATATTTTAGTGTATAACGCCAAAGAAAATTGTTACCATGGCACAGGAAAAGGAGTTTTAATATGAAAAAGTACAATGTCGGTATCATCGGTGCAACAGGAATGGTAGGTCAGAGATTTTCTCTGCTTCTTGACAAACACCCATGGTTCAATGTAGTATGCGTTGCCGCTTCACCACGTTCAGCAGGCAAAAAGCTCAAGGACGCAGTTGCAGGCAAGTGGAAGCTTTCAGAGCCTCTGCCGGAAGCTATCGGTGAGCTTACAGTTCTGAACGCCGAGGAGGACGTTGAGAAGATCGCTTCAATGGTAGATTTCGTATTCTGCGCAGTTGATATGAAGAAAGACGAGATAAGAGCCCTTGAAGAAAAGTATGCAAAGGCTGAATGCCCTGTTGTATCAAACAACTCCGCACACAGACATACTCCTGATGTTCCAATGGTCATTCCTGAGGTAAACCCTGAGCATATCGAGATAATCGCTTCACAGAGAAAAAGACTTGGCACAAAGAGAGGATTTATCGCAGTTAAGTCTAACTGCTCACTCCAGTCTTACGTTCCTGCTCTTGCACCTCTTATGGATAAGTATAAGGTAACAAAGGCTCTTGCCTGCACATATCAGGCAATTTCAGGCGCAGGCAAGACATTTGAAAGCTTCCCTGAGATCCTTGACAACGTTATCCCTTATATCGGCGGCGAGGAAGAAAAGTCTGAGAAAGAGCCTCTTAAGATCTGGGGTCATATCGAGGGCGACGTTATCGTTGACGCAACAGCTCCAGCTATCACAACACAGTGCCTGAGAGTTCCTGTTTCCGACGGTCACACAGCAGCAGTTTTCGTATCATTTGAGAATAAACCTTCTAAGGAAGAGATTCTTCAGGCTTGGAAAGATTTCAGCGGTGTTCCACAGGAGCTTCAGCTTCCAAGCGCTCCAAAGCAGTTCCTTAACTACTTCACAGAGGACGATCGTCCACAGGCTAAGCTCGACAGAAACCTTGAGGGCGGCATGGCAGTTTCTATAGGCAGACTGAGAGAAGATTCACAGTATGACTATAAGTTCGTTTGCCTTTCACACAATACACTGAGAGGTGCGGCAGGCGGAGCAGTTCTGCTGGCCGAGCTTCTTGCAGCAAAGGGCTATTTTGACTAATATAACACATATATACGCACGAAAGGAGTGCTGTTTATGAAAAAGACTATTTTCACAGGCGCAGGCGTTGCTATCGTTACACCTATGAACGCTGACGGCTCTATCAACTTTGACAAGCTGGGTGAGCTTATCGATTTCAACATCGACAACGGCACAGACGCTATCATAATCTGCGGAACAACAGGCGAAAGTGCTACCATGACAGATGAGGAGCATATCGAGTGTATCCGCTATGCTGTTGAAAAGACAAATCACAGAATTCCTGTTATCGCAGGCACAGGCTCAAACCATACAGAGTATGCCGTAAACCTTTCTAAGAAGGCTGAGGAGCTTGGTGCTGACGCTCTGCTTTGTGTTACACCTTATTATAATAAGACTTCACAGGCAGGACTTATCGCACACTTCTCCGCTATCGCAAAGGCTGTTACACTGCCTATCATTCTTTACAACGTACCGTCAAGAACAGGTGTGAACATTCTTCCTGAGACCTGCCGTGAGCTTGCAAAGATAGACAATATCGTTGCTATCAAGGCAGCAAGCGGAAACATCAGCCAGATAACACAGGTAGCAGCTCTCTGCGGCGATGACCTTGATATCTATTCAGGCAACGACGATCAGATCGTTCCTATCATGGCTCTGGGCGGAAAGGGTGTTATCTCAGTTCTTTCCAACTGTATGCCATTTGAAACACATGAGATCACACAGCTCTGCCTTGATGGAAAGTATGAGGAAGCAAGAGAAAAGGTATTCAAGACCCTTGGTTTTGCAAAGGCACTTTTCAGCGACGTAAACCCTATCCCTGTCAAGGAAGCTCTTAATCTTATGGGCTTTGAGGTCGGCGAGTGTCGTCTGCCGCTTGTAAGAATGAGCGATGATAAGATAGAAAAGCTGAAAGCGTCAATGAACGCTCTCGGACTTATCAAGTAAAATATACAAAGGGCGGAGAAATTCGCCCTTTATGTTTACCGTTATAAAAATGTACTAATGTAAGGGTTGGCGTCCCCGACAACCCAAACGCTGTCTTTGACATTATCACTTACGTTTATCTACAAATCAAAAAGAAAAGGAATGATATAAATGACTAAGATCGCAATATGTGGCGCCTGCGGAAAAATGGGCAGGTTCATATATGACGTTATGTCAGAGCGTGACGACTGCACAGTAAGCGCAGGTATCGACAAGTTCGGCGAGGCTTATGCAGACTTCCCTGTTGTAAAAGAGCCTGCCGACCTGCCTGAAAAGCCTGATGTAATAATCGACTTCTCACACCCTTCCGCACTGGACGGACTTCTCAGCTATTGCCTTTCAAACGGCACTGCCCTTGTAATAGCTACCACAGGCTATACAGAAGAGGATACAGCGAAGATACACAAGGCTTCCGAGCAGATACCTGTTTTCTTCACATTCAACATGACCCTTGGTATCAATCTTCTTGCAAATCTTGCAAAAACTGCCGCAAAAGTTCTTGGCGGTCAGTATGATATCGAGATAATCGAGAAGCACCATAACCAGAAGATAGACGCTCCGTCAGGCACAGCTATCATGCTTGCCGACGCAATAAACGAGGAGCTTGACAACAAGTATCACTATGTTTACGATCGTCATTCTGTAAGAGCAAAGAGAGAAAAGACAGAGATCGGTATGCACTCTGTCCGTGGCGGCACTATTGTTGGCGAGCATGAGATAATCTTTGCAGGCAGAGATGAAGTTATCTCACTCAAGCATGAGGCTCATTCAAAGCAGGTTTTCGCTGTGGGTGCAGTGAATGCAGGCGTTTTCCTTTGTGGAAAGCCGGCAGGACTTTACGCAATGAGCGATCTTCTTGCTTCACTTTAATTAAATATCAGATACATTGGGCGTCCTTGACGTTCCACTATTTCAGAGATTTTTTACACTCTCAGGCTGCTGTTTTATACGGCAGCCTTTTTTCATACAAAAAAAATAGCCGTGCGTGATTTTTTCCGCACAGCCATTTCATTACATATTCTTATCAAGCTCCAAAGTCGTTTTCTCACGCTTTGTGAGCTTTTTCCATTGTGCTTTGTACTCTGCATAGACCATTTTCCACTCGGCTTCATCAGGAACATATCCACCGAAGCAGGTCTTTTCAAAAAGATCTATAAGACCACCAAGCTCAACTCCACGCCTCTTAACAAGATATTCTCTTATCATTTCAGGCGTGTATCCAGATAGCTTGTCATTAGAAGCTATGGTCAAAAGCCTTACCACCCGCCTGTAAAGCCTTATGACCTTTTCTCCGTTATCTCTGAATTTAAGTGACAGTCTGAAAAATACCTCGATAATTCTGTTAAGGAATACGAAAACCACAAGCACAAACGCTACACCGATAAACAGTGCGATCCTGCTGAAATAGCTTACAAAAGTTGAAACATCAAAGTTCGTACCATTTGCACTGTAGTCACGCTGATAGCCCGGAACTGTCGGGTCAAAAGTCATCCAGCCAATGCCTGTGATAAAGACCTCTACAAAAGCGTGAGCGTGGCTATCTCTTACCACAAACTCTCCACGTTCATTCTTTTCATATGCTGCAAAGCCCTCAACATACCTTGCTGGAAGTCCCAGCATTCTCGCCATAAGCGTCATGCTTGTGGCATAGTTCGTGCAGTTTCCACGCTTGCTCGTGAAAAGAAAATATGCGATAGACTCATCGTCAGGCTCATACTCGTTATCGTAAACATAGCCGTTCTGCTCAAAATAATCCACAAGCGCCTGAGCTTTCTCATAATCATTTTTGCAGTTTTCCGTTATGTTTTTCGCAAGAGCCTCCATTTTTCCGCCTTTATCGTCATATGCAGAAACATCTGTGTACAACGCATATATCTTATAAATATTCCGCACTTGTTTTGATGTGACATCTCCGTTTGTCAAACCATAAGAAAGCAGCAGTTTGAACTGATTTTCGGTCATATCAAGATTTGCCGCAGCCTGTCTTTCGCTCTCCGTTTCAGGGATATACTCAAAGCTAATGCCAAGCTTATTTCCTGCGGTGTCATATGGTCTGTAGACCTCGCTGTGAGTTGTTTTGATATAAACGTTGTTCTCCCCTGGGGTTATCATCAGTGGAGCAGGGATATAGCTAGGGGCAAAGCTGTCGCTGAACTGATTCATGACTGCCTTTTCACTGAACAGATCATCAGGAAACTGTGACCTGTCCACGCCAAGATCCTTGGTGTAATCCTTATCTGCAAGTGACTTTGCTATGCTGTAAACATAGCTCGGTGAGTTCACCTCGTTGTCACCGTAAAGATGAACATTTTTGTCAATATCAAAATCGTAGAAGCTATCGTCTGTTACCCACTTCTCGTTTCTGAAAAGGTCAAAGGATTGTCTGCGGAGGTAAATGACCTGTTCATCAGAGGTTGTGGTGAAGTTGAAAAGTATCTCGCCCGTTGCGTCTGCGCCAAATCTTGGGGAAGACTCATCACTAAGATTGTCATATGTGCCACTGCTTTTGATATTCACATCAAAGAAGTTGCTGTTTTTTTCAAGATAAGATGTCTTTGAGGAAGTCGGCATAAGCATTGCAAGCGCACCCACAAGGGTAACGAAAACCGCCGATGCCGCCACATAAGAGCCGTTTATAACAAGGTCATGCTTGCTCTCGTCTGAAACAAGTCTGCTGTGCACCATAAGTGCAATGAACACAGTGAGCATTATGGTTATGTCAAGAGTATCCATTGAGTCGGCACGCTTTCCGTAAATAAAAAACGGAAAAAGCACAACGAGCATCGTTCCAAAGCTTCTATAGCGCACAATGGTGAAATAGTAAAGCACCGAAATGATAAAGAAGCCTAGTCCCACAAACAGAAAGTAGAAATATTCATCTATCTGACCTATCTCCTGCCTGTTTACATAAAACCAATTGATAAATGATTTTCCAGAATGTTCAAATCCAGCACGAAGAAGCTGAAAGCCCAAAAACAGCACTGCCACCATAAGGGCGGTATAGACAAGACCTCGCAGGACTTTTTTCGGCTTCAGCCACTCAAAAAGAGCAAACAGCAGACATTCATAGACCACATATCCAAAAGTATAAAGTCTGACATTGTCTACAAGATAGGTCTTAAAGATTATGTTCATGACCACTGCTCCAAGGAGCAGCGGCAAAGCATATTTTGAAAGAATATTCACAAGGGTGTTTTTTATCTGAGCAGTTTTAGTATTCAAAAGCCACACCCCCTATGTCATTTTACGAAACTCGAAAGTTTCGTCTACAAGCCACATATTTTCTGTCTGCTTATCAAGACCGCTAAGACGTGTCACTACAAAAGAGCCGTTAAATTCTTCCATGAGAGAAGAAAATTCCCCCTGAGAAGTCGCCATGCAGGCTGTGAAGCAGATAGGAGCTGTCTTGCCTATCTCATGAGAAAAGGCAAAACGCTTTTCCTGCGGATATGGTGCTATTGCCGCAAGATCGTTTTGAAGCTCTATTATATCACCTGCCTGCTTTATTTTCATGCTTTTCCAGCCGTCAAGATAATAATTATACTCACTCTCAAAACCCTCCATGATAAGCATTGAAAGCATTGCAAGGCTCGCTTCGACTATATTATCAATATTCATAGCAAACATAGGGTCATGATTTTCGCTTGGTATATCAAGGAAAAACGCCTGACTTGAAGCCGTGACCTTTTCATCAAGGCGCACCATAAGCTCGTCACGCTTTGATGAAAGCTTCCAGTTTATTCTTTTCAGCGGGTCGCCTATCTCATACTGTCTGTGGTCATAGCCCGGAACGCCTGTAAGACCAAGTGCATTTTCATCTGATTCGCTTTCGTTATCGTCAAATGAAGCGTTCTCGGAAGTTGCTTTAAGAAGCTCTGTTTGAGAGCCAGTGTCAGGGATATTCGGCATTATCTTTATTTTTCCCACGGCTTTTTCATAACGTGAACTGTCAAGGTGCAGGGTGATTATTCCAAGATAGTCATGCAAACGTATGCTTTTTATTTTCACTGTGCCAAGACCTGCATAGCGTGTTTTCAGCTTAACGCTGACGCTTTGCTGTCTGCCGCCTGCCACGATAGTTTTAAATTCAAGTGGGCTTACAGCACCGATATTATCTGAACACTCTGCCGTTACCTCAACAACGCAAGAGGGAATAATGCGTATTGCATTTAAAAGCATTATGTCAGCGTCAAACTCCTCGTTCTTTGCACTTATTTCTGTGGAAAGCTTTATGGCTGCCACAAGTTTACACTTGGTAATGAGAAGTGCCGCAAGAGATATCACAAAAGCTATAGCTAAAAGATAAAGCACAAGCGTACCGCCGCTTCCGTTTATATAAACTCTAAGCAGTATCGCCACCGCCACGCAGGTAAGATAACCTAAAAGATTTTTCATGGGGTCATATCCTCTATTTCTCTATTGCGTCAGGTGATTTTACTGTAAGAGCGATATTTTCAAGAGCTTTCCTTTCATTTTCAAAGGCGGATTTGCCTTTAGGAGAAAGCATAAGTCTATGTGCAAGAACGTCAGGCATAACAGCCTTGACATCATCTGGCATGACAAATCCTCTGCCCTGAACAAAGGCATAGGCTTTTGAAGCTTTGAGAAGTGCGATACTTCCACGGGGAGAAACGCCAAGCTTTACATAATCTGAATTTCTTGTTGCGGTAACAAGGCTCAGGATATATTTTCTCACAGAAAGCTCTGCGGTCACATTTTCAGCGTAGCCCATAAGCTCACGGACGTTTTCAAGGGTCATGACAGGCTGGATATTCTTTGCAAAGCCTGATCTTTCGGCTCTTGACATGATATCAAGCTCATCATCATATGAGGGATAGCCCATTGATATCTTCATAAGAAATCTATCCATTTGGGCTTCAGGCAAATGATAAGTGCCGTAAGTTTCCACAGGGTTTTGTGTGGCAAGCACCATAAAGGGCAATGGAAGTTCATGAGTTTTACCGTCAATGGATATCTGATGTTCTTCCATGACTTCAAGCAAGCTTGACTGAGATTTTGGGGAGGCTCTGTTTATTTCGTCTGCCAAGAGGAAATTGCACATTGCCACACCCTCTTTATACTCAAGCTCATGAGTTTTCTGGTCTATCATAGAAAAGCCAACGATATCGGACGGCATAACGTCAGGGGTAAGCTGGATACGGTTATATTTGCCGTCCACTGACCTTGCAAGGGCTGATACAAGCTGAGTTTTGCCTACTCCAGGCACGTCCTCGATAAGAACATGACCGCCGCAAAGCATGGCTGTGATTATTTTAAGCACAGAGTCGGTCTTGCCGACGATAACTTTTTCGATATTATCTGTGAGAAGTTTTACCTTTTCGTTCAATTTTTTTATCCCCCTTTTTATCAGGTGTTCTGTTTGGTGTGAGCGATATCATTTTTCTTTTTAAAAGCACCACATTTTCGATACCTGTGGTATGCGGGAACATATCAACGGGCTGGATAAGCTGTGCTTTATAGCCTATTTTTGCAAGAAGCTTCAAATCACGCTCGAGAGTTTCTATTTTACAGGAAACGTAGACTATCTTTTCAGGTCTGAGTTTGCCCAAGGCTTCAACAAATTCTTCTGTTGTGCCTGCTCTTGGAGGGTCAAGGAAAACTGTATCACAGCTCTCCCCTGCCTGCGCAAGCTTTGTCATGAACTCACCTGCGTCCTCATTATAAAACCTGATATTGTCAAGCTTATTGAGCTTGGCATTTGAAACTGCGTCCTTTACGGCTTCGGCATTAAGCTCAACGCCTGCCACGTCTGCACCGCTTTTTGCGGCGATAAGACCGATAGTACCTGTTCCGCAATATGCGTCGATAACTTTATCGCCTTTTTTAAGCTCTGCGCAGGAAACTGCTTTAGAATAGAGCTTTTCGGTCTGCTCGGAGTTTACCTGATAGAAAGAATGAGGTGAAATTCTGAATTTACAGCCGCACATCTCGTCGGTGATATAGCCTTTGCCGTACATTATAATATCACGGTCGCCCAAGGTAAGAGGAACTCTGCCTTTATTAACGTTTTGGACGATAGTGGTTATATACGGGTGTTTTTCCGTGATAGCTTTAACGAAATTTTTCTTTGCAGGAAATATGGGGGTAGCTGTAACTAGCACGAGCATTACCTCGCCTGTTGTTTGGGAGGTACGGATAAGGGTATGCTTAAGAAGACCCTGATCACTTTCCTCGTTATATGGAAGGATACGGAAGTCAACCATAAGCTCTTTAAGGGTAGCGACTATTTGCTGTGCTCTTATATCCTCCAAAAAGCAATCGTCAGTTATTACCATGCTATGGATAGAGGACTGATATACTCCTGAGACGATACGCTTTGAGCTATTGACCTTATAGACAGTTTGGACTTTATTGCGATAATTATAGGGGTCGTCCATAGTTATTATCTGCTGAGGTCTGCAAAAGCGACTCAACATTCTATCGGCTTTTGCCTGCTTCCATTCTATTTGCTGGGCGTAGACCTTATCCAACTGACAGCCGCCGCAACGTTTAAAGCAGCTACATTTTTTCTCGCCTGTTGACTTATCGATAGTGGTATGTTTATTCATCACATTTACTCTTTTCATTATGTATAAATTTTATTTTAAGTATACCATTTTATATGAATAATGTCAACAAAGGCGGTTATAACAATTAAATTTAGCAGTATGCTCATGGGGTATAGCTAAGGTGTGTCGGTATAAATATTCAATTTTCAAGCTTCAGACGGAGTGCAGGAAGTGCTTTTCTGTGCGATCAGAACTTCTCATCGTGTTCACCTAACTCACGTTGACAAAATGTTTCCTCATACACTGTCGCTCCGCAAGGTTTCCGATTTGTGGTGAAACCTCTTCTACTTATACACGAAAAGTGGATATTTTGTTGCACAAAAAATGCAACAATTGCAGAAATGTTGCCAAATTAAATTATAAATCATTTGTTTGCACAAATTTGGGGTGGGGGAATTGGGGAGATTGACGGGAAATTAATTCACTTTTTAAAATATGATTTCATAATTTTACAGATAGCAGTGTTGTTTTCTTTCTTAATATCTTCAAAAATTTCATTTGTAATTACATTTTTCAAAACTATATTTTCTTCCTTTTTTACAGCCTGAAAAACAGCACACACATTTCCGTCATACAGATACGCAAATGTCCTAACTTCTTTTTTATTTATTAAAGACGCATTTTGCTCAGTTACAAAATCTTTTATTATATTCTTTGGTATTGTATAAAATTTAAAATTCATTTTTCTAGTTACATCTTTAAGATTACAAGCAGATTTTGTTTTTACACATATTAACACCAATGATACATTACTAATGAACAAAAGAACGTCGCAAAAATAAGGAATGTAGCCATAGACTAGAAATATCGCAATATTAAAAATACCAATTAATAATATAAATACTGACGATAAAAAGAATTTATCATATTTAAACAAATATATTATGATTGCTATAGTCCAAATAAAAGCACATAGTATATTTAGAAACCTTAACCACTCAAGTGGACCATACTTTGCCGAGATGGCATAAACAACCAAAATGAGAATTATTACTATAAAAGCAATAAAAGTATAAAATAAAGGATATAAAATCTTTTCCTTTATTTTTAGCTTTTGGTTCACTTTTACAAAGTTAAAAGGATCAACTAAATCATCTTCGCCTAATTTACTGATATAACAATCATAATCAGCTAATTTTTTATATAAAAAATCACCAATTTTCTCTTTTTCGTGATTATCTATATAAGCCTTTAACTCTTTTCTTTCTTTAATATCAACGAATAAATATGCTTCATAAAATTTGCTGTAATCTAAAACCGGATTATCTAACAATTTTATTAGATCAACAATTTTTTTAATAGCCTTGTCAGCTTGACGATCACATTTGTTCATATCCAAAATTATTGTTTTTTGAAGCAGTTTAAAAATACTTACAACTACAAAAATAAGGATACTCGTATATATAGTATCCTTATCCAATGTAGGTAACAAAGCTACATATTCTTTCAAACTCATTATTTTATCCTCCTTGATGAAAACATTTTATTTTAAAGACTATTATAGCACTAATTATCTTATTTGTGGGGAAAATTTTTGTACACATAAGCAGAAATTTGAATAAAATATTATATTTTCATTACGATATATCACAATGCGATAGTAAAAAATTCAACACTTAAGAAAAGACAATATATACAACACATCTTAATATCCGTGACATACAGATTACTAACCATATTCTAACGTGGAGCGTGACTGCTTCTCTATGGTCTGCGCCACGTAGTAGCTCAGATTTCAACTCACAAGCTCACGTGGAGCGTGACCAAGGCAGGGAAAGGAGAATTATCATGACTAAGATTTCAACTCACACGCTCACGTGGAGCGTGACTGGATAACGGCATGGGCTAGACATGAACTTTTTATTTCAACTCACACGCTCACGTGGAGCGTGACGGGGGAAAAATATGAAATTTCCTCAACGTGGGAAATTTCAACTCACACGCTCACGTGGAGCGTGACGTATGCTTTTATTTTGAGTTATAAGGCTACTAGCATTTCAACTCACACGCTCACGTGGAGCGTGACATTTTAGTGAGTATTTACCACTTTGGCGGTAAATATTTCAACTCACACGCTCACGTGGAGCGTGACCCTATGGCATATCTTAGAAAATCTTTATCCATAAATTTCAACTCACACGCTCACGTGGAGCGTGACGCAGTATGTGAGCAGGAAATAAAAGGTTACTTTAATTTCAACTCACACGCTCACGTGGAGCGTGACTTAACGAACCTTATAAAATTTTGGTAAAAGATTATCATTTCAACTCACACGCTCACGTGGAGCGTGACTAGATATTTCATAATGATTAAAAGATATATCATCATTTCAACTCACACGCTCACGTGGAGCGTGACTTCATGTTTTAAAGGGATTGATAAAACGTTGAGAATTTCAACTCACACGCTCACGTGGAGCGTGACCATTTTTGCGGTTGCCACGTTGCAATTGACGGAATTTCAACTCACACGCTCACGTGGAGCGTGACAGAACAATTTCAAAAACGCTAACAAATGCAATAATTTCAACTCACACGCTCACGTGGAGCGTGACACAGAAAATGCAAACAGTTTAATTGATTTAGGTATTTCAATTCACACGCTCACGTGGAGCGTGACGTATTTACAAATCTTGACAACAGAACCATTTTCATTTCAACTCACACGCTCACGTGGAGCGTGACTGTACAGATTAGACAATTTTTAGGTCAACAAACATTTCAACTCACACGCTCACGTGGAGCGTGACCTGTTCAAACTTTCTCATCTGAGCGTGAGCAGTATTTCAACTCACACGCTCACGTGGAGCGTGACTCTTGCCACAGGTGCTGCGACAGGCCAGTTTTCAATTTCAACTCACACGCTCACGTGGAGCGTGACCTGACGAGCTGGGCGCTTATGACCGTTGGGAACTGATTTCAACTCACACGCTCACGTGGAGCGTGACGCTAACGGGTCGATAATGGCAGTTTTTCCCTATATTTCAACTCACACGCTCACGTGGAGCGTGACAGTCGTCAGGATAGTTTGTAATAGGGGTATCATATTTCAACTCACACGCTCACGTGGAGCGTGACAAAGGGCAAGTGTCACGTCTACGTTGACAACTACATTTCAACTCACACGCTCACGTGGAGCGTGACGCAGCTGTAACAACGGCACTTGCGGCAAATGTTGATTTCAACTCACACGCTCACGTGGAGCGTGACCGGCGAAGCCCTGAAACATATCATTGTTCCGAAAATTTCAACTCACACGCTCACGTGGAGCGTGACGTGGTAGTAGGCTCAGTTCAGACCCTTATGCGTATTTCAACTCACACGCTCACGTGGAGCGTGACATAACGATAAGAACAGCCGCCTCAGACCCATAAATTTCAACTCACACGCTCACGTGGAGCGTGACCAAGGCAGGCATGAGGTTGATAGTTGCGTTGGCAATTTCAACTCACACGCTCACGTGGAGCGTGACGGTGGATAGGCACTGGGAGAAACGTTTTGAAAACATTTCAACTCACACGCTCACGTGGAGCGTGACCTGTTCAAACTTTCTCATCTGAGCGTGAGCAGTATTTCAACTCACACGCTCACGTGGAGCGTGACTCTTGCCACAGGTGCTGCGACAGGCCAGTTTTCAATTTCAACTCACACGCTCACGTGGAGCGTGACCAGTTCATTTTCAGTGGTTCGCCATGCTTTTTCATTTCAACTCACACGCTCACGTGGAGCGTGACATTTACGGTGCATTATTTTTTGGCGATTATGACCATTTCAACTCACACGCTCACGTGGAGCGTGACCGGCTATATGGACATGATGGCAAAGACCGCCCAGATTTCAACTCACACGCTCACGTGGAGCGTGACACTTGATGTTGTGTATATCTGGTGCTTGCTCAACGTGATGCGGACTTATTTTTTTATTTAATGGGTATCGGTTTGATTTTGTTCACTGTGCGTTCACAAATAGCATGGCATTTTCATGCGAACTTACTAGGGATTTGTGAATCACTTGGGGTACGCTGGTCAAAATATTAGGACGCCTTCAGGGTCATAGGTCTCTTTGGTGCCGTAGTGTTCTACTCTATGCTTCCAATTGTTGCCTAAGTAATATATCCGCAGACTATCATGCTTTGGGTCTATTATTTTCAGAAGTTTATCTTTCACTTTCAGAAAAGTGCCATAGTCTACGTCTATTTCAAACACGCTGTTCTGCACTCGCTGACCATAATTTTGACACTCTTTCGACACTTTTCTCAGCCTTGTTTTACCCTTATTATCTGTTGTTGATACATCATAGCTTACTAAGGTCATCATTTATATCACCTCTATTTCAGCAAATAGTTCGGGTACTCATCTAGCTCGCCACGGATATATTTTGCGAGAAGCGAGCTTTGCACATATGGGAGTAGCCCTTGCTGTATCTTTTCGCCCAGATATGGGTGGACTATGCTTGTGCGCTTACGCTCCTGCCATGCGGTGAGGACTTTTTTCTTGCCCTCTTTGGAGAGGTATACTGCGCCACTGACCTGAGTTTCAAAGTCTTCGTGCTTTATCATTTTCAAGTTTATCATGGTAAGCACAAGTCGCTCCACCACGCAACGAACTTCCTCAACAAGGTCGCAGGACAGGCTGCTTCTGCCTGAACGTAGGGCGTGGTAAAAGCCGAGGCAGCTATCAAGTCCTACGCTTTCAAGGGCTGATGTATATGATGAAATTGCGATAGTATACAGAAACGAGAGCATGGCGTTTACTCTGTCGAGGGGTGGGCGTTTGGTGCGGTTGGCAAGGTAAAAATCTTCTTTTTGGTGGAGTATCAGTCGGTCAAATATATCAAAATATGCCTTTGCACAGCTTCCCTCTATACCCATGATGATATCTTTATCGGCAGTTTCATAGACGGTCTTTATGCCGTTTTCAAGATATTTTATACAATCTGTAAGCGCTCCGTCACTGTTTATATCTGGGTTATCGTGGAGCGAACGTCTGATAAGATAACGTGTATTTGAAAGCTTTGCGGCGACAGTATTCCTGATAAGGTCGAGCTGAGGGGTAGAAAAAAGCTCAAACTGCTCTTTTCGCAGATAGACGTTGCCCTTCGTTTTGCCCTGAACTCTTGCGAGAAATTTACCTTGAGGAGAAATAAAATTAACGGCTATGCCATACTCTGCACACTTGCCCATAAGCGCAGGTGAACAGCCCGAATAGCTGAAAATATAGATATCCTCGATATTAGTAAAAGGCACACGGAACTTCTCGCTGTCCTCTGCCCTGCACACTATGTTTTCGCCGTCAAGTGTGAGGTAGGCAGTTTCTTCGAGAATATAAAGTGAATTGAGCAGTTTACGCATTGTTTTCGCCTCCGTTCATGGAGAAAATCGTATTTTTCACGCTATATTTCTTCACTTTTGGAAAGCACATATCCGACAGTGAACAGCCTGAACATTTCTGACCTTTTACACGCTTTGGGATAATATCCGCTGCAAGTATCTCACGCATTTTTCCAAGATAGTCGCAAAGCATTTTATCATACTCTGCGCCCTGAGTATCAAAGGGCAATTCTGATCGTCTGCGCACATCTGCATAGTAAAGAAAACATCGGATATTGCAATGAAACACGTTATCCACGCAAAGCTTCTGCGCATAGACTTGTATAGCGTCGGTCTGATTGAACTCCCCTGCTTTGGGTCTGGTGGGTTTATACTCCACAATTTCCACACGGAATGTGCCGTCCAGGATATCTATATAGTCGCCGCATTTGTCACGGACGAACTCGATACAATCTACAACCCCGAAAATATTGTACTTAGGGTCGTCATTATACACTGACACGTCACTTCGGACGATCTTACGCTTATTTTCAAAGTTGCGCTCGCCGCTGTGGACGTTCTCATGGAGGAGGTTTGCTTTGACGACAAAGGCGTTTTCAGCCCAGTCGTCATTAACTTCTAAAAGAGCAAACCTGCGTGGACAATACATATAATGCTGTATGTCACGAATATTGATAGTTACATCTTCGCTCATCAGAGCTTTTCAATTAGGGTAACGCCCTCAGGCATATCCTTATCTATGGAGATATCATAGTCTGAGTAATGTCTTGGAGTTGTCACGCCGTCTTTGAGCTTAACTGACACCTTGTCAAAGAGGATATGTGCAGGGGCATTGCCCAGGGCGGTGTCATGCTTGAACACGATAAGCTTACGCATACAGAGCTTTCCTCTTGCGGCACTTCTGTCATGCTCGAACATATTGATAATTGATGTCCAAAGAAGCTCAAGGTCGTCCTCACTAAAGCCTGTTATCTTCTGAGCGAGCATTGCGGAAACATAGCCCTCGCCACGATAGAGAGCATATGGGATTATGCTCTTTTTGCCCATTTCGGTCTCACCGCTCTGCTGTCTGTCTTCTGTTGTTCTTGCCTGTCTTGTGATTGTGATATCCTGAGCAAAAACAGGGTCGATACTTCTTGCAAAGTTGAGCTGTACAGGACCTCTTACAATGCCGCACGGGTCATCGCCTGTACTCATTACTGCACCGAAAGTTCTTACGTCAAAGTAGTTCTGACAGATATAGTCACGAGCCTGCTTAACGTCATCAGGATTCTTGCCTTTCTGCTTTGTGGCAAGGCCAAGGGTATTATAAGCTTCGGTGAACTTTGTATTGAGGGCTTTGTCTGCCTTGATAAGGATATTGTAGCCTGCTTCGCCCTCTTTGGTAAGCTCCACAAAATTTCTTATCTTTCTCTTAAGGCACACGTCTGTAACGATACCGAGGCTTGTTTCGGGGTCTGTTCTAGGCATATTGCCTGCGTCAGGGTCGCCGTTTGGGTTGCCGTTCTCAACGTCAAAAAGCATTACAAATTCATATCTGTTCTTGATTGCGTTTTCCATAATATTTCGTCCTTTCTTTATTCTTCTGATTTTGCTTCAGGTTTAACTTCAGAATTTTCTTCCGGCTTATCTTTTGACTTTTTTGTGTAAAGATCTCTGTACTGCTGTGCATAACCTACAATAAATCTGCCCTGATCGTCCAGGGAGAGTGTAGACGGGAATTTGCCGTCAAGTCCGTCAAGTATCTCTCCGCAGAGTTTGTTATAGAATATTGGGCTTGAAAGCTTCTTGATATGGTTTTGTGAAAGCTTATACAGCTTTGGAAAAACTGTTGACGGCTTTGAGCACGCAGAAGCAAAGTATGAATCCTTAATTGTTCTGTTAAGTCCTCCGCCTGAAGCGTCCTGCTGGATCTTTTCAAGCACTGCGAAAAGTCTTCCGCAGAGATAAGCCTGATTTTTGTTTTCAAGGTCTAATGACATTTTGATCTCCTCCTTATTTTGTTTACGGTTTATGCAGCCTTTTATCAAGCCTGCCCTTGTATCATTGAGTTTTATAAAATGGTTGTTCTCCTCGTCGCTGTCGGTCTTGACCCTTGTTATTACTGTGGAAAGCAGTTCGTCAGGGTATCTTGTGCCTTTGAGTATTGCTTCAAAAAGTGCGGCGGTGAGAGGTGACGGAACTTTTTCTTTGGACGATTTTGGTGAGATAAGCTCACGCTTGATACGTTCAATGCTTACTTGGCGCTGACCCTCAGTGAATGCGATATCCTGCTGATGTTTGAGTACATTGTCAAATATCCTGCCGAACTTATCGTGGAAGATGAACTTCTGGGATATTCTTGAACTGTTTGGGGTAAAGCCTGCAACGTAAAATTCTACGTTAGGGTCATAAGGCATATCGGCTGTCCTGCCCTGTTTAAGCTGGGTCATGACAGTGTTTATGTTTCGGTCGGCTTCGGTCACAACGGTTTTATTTAATTCGTCCTCAAATCCGCTGAACATACCGGCGAACATATTGCATTCTTCTGCATCGTTCTTCTTCATTGCGAAATAGACTATTGTCATGTCGTCAAAAGTCTTGTAATGGCTTCTGTCAGCAAGCAGAGAATTAAACGCAGAGGTATACATTTTCATGGCTTTCTCAGAAACATTGCTGTTATATGACTGCTTCTTGCCATAGGATTCAAAGGCAGATTCTTTCATGCCAACGAGGACACAGCCTGAGGACATTCCACCTTTGATACCCTTTATTTTATCATGGATACGGGCTTGCGGGAGCTTCTCACCAAAAATGGAACAGGTGGATAGTTCGGTATCATCACTGTTGCTGTCGGCGTTAAGCTGGGCGAGATAATCCTCATAGGCGGCTTTGAATTTGCTGTCATTGTGAAGCTTAGTTTCAGGTGATCCGTCAAGTCCAAACTCATAGTAGGAGCTTGAATACTCCTTGCCTAGGGCAAGAAGGTGTGGGTTTTGGGTCTCCTGCTCAGGTTCCCATGTACGGATAAAGTTAAGATAGGCTTTGCAAATAGGCGAGTCGATATTCTCAAAGAACTTCTCATTCCATTCGCAAAAGCATTTGTGTGATTTTGCCGCTTTGTTGGTAGCGTCTGTAGGGGTCAAAGTTCCTTTATCATAGTTCAGACCAAATATGTATAGTGGTCTGTGTTCGATCGTGTTTTTGTCTATGCCCGGTTTCTGCGTTCTTACAGGAAGCTGTTCCATTACTGGATCATAGACTATTTTTGTCTTTTTATTTTTCAGAGGGATAATTCGGGGTACTCTCAAATCGTTTATTGCGTCTATCTTGCCCTCGGGGGTAAGAAGAATTTCAAAGTGTATGGCTTGCTTACAATAGCCTGCAGGAGTTTTATTCTCCTGCAAAGCACTGTAATCGCACAAGGCTTTTATCAGCATTTAATCTCCTCCCTGTATTTTGCAACGTCGATAACGCCGTCTATCATATGCGGACGGTAGTAAACTGCGTCGGCCTTGTCAGAAAACTTAGGGTCATTCCAATCATTATTGACAGGCTTGCCTCCGTCCTCAAACTTCATGCCGTAAAGCATAAAGCCAAGGTCTTTATCTCCCATATTTTGCGGTGCTATCTGTGTAAGGTCAAAGTCGTCAACAAGTTCAATACTCTTTATTGCAAATTCACGGCAGCCAAGGCATGGCTGTCTGAAATGCTGGCCGTTTCTGAGACGTCTGAGCATTATGTTATAATGCTTCTCATCAGATTCGTCTGGGTGGTCTGATTTAAGATAGGTGCGCTCAAACGTGAACTCGATACCGTATTTCACATTTTTCAACACCATTGCCGCACGCTGACTTCGTATCTCCGAGGTGTACATCTCCGCTGAGCCTCCGCCTTTCATTTGCTGTTTCACTGATGATAACAGCAGCTTATCTTTGACCTCGTTTCGTCGGATATTGGTAAACTCGATAGGGTTGAACACCACTATTTTGTTTATCTGATAGCGCACGGCAGGCTTCCAATATACTGATTTGATAAGTCCCTCCAGTGCGCTTGGTGTGGGTACGTTGTAACTCACCCTCTCAACTTTCATTTCAGGTTTTGAGAAGCAAGCGTAGTCACCTGTCACGATGATCTTAAAACCATAGCTCATTTTTACATCACTCCTTTTAAACTTATATTAGTATTAGATACATTGTTTTTGCTCTACATATATGATACACCATTATGAATAAAATGTCAATAGTTTTCATGTATAAAAAAAGTGTCGGATTTTAGGCATATTTCACAATTCCACGTTCAATGGTTTGTGGTATAAAAAAGTTGACTTTTTAAAATAATGTTTGTATAATATACTTGTCTATGCTTTACGCATATGTGAGTTGAAAAATATTCGTATTCGATACGATATGGAATGCAGCAAGTGGCAGACTGTCTTGGTGGCAGCCTGCCATTTGTTTTAGATGAAATAATCATGCATTGCGGCTTGGGTGTTCAAACCTGTTTCATTATTATAATAGCTTTGATTTTCAAGAATGAATATGCCTGTACCGTGATCTTTGAGAACACCCTGAGAATAGAGATCCTTGAAAACGTTCATATAGACGGACACTGAATATTTCTGCAATGCTCTTCTTACTGACATATCACCCTTACGCAAGGTTTCAACAAGTTCATGGCAAGTCTGGTCGTTAGGATCGTCGATAACGATAGAGATAGTGTCGGCGGAGATGTATTCAAACTGCATTGCATAGCTTCGGAATGGTATGCTGTTTGGTAACATTAAGCCTTGGCGGTCGAATGAGTTGCTTTGTTCGTTATATTTTGCAATAGAGTTTTCAGCTATACGACTTTGGTTGAAGTCGAAAATGCCGTCGTAGTATTCTTTAATACAATCATAGGAAGTTATGTCTTGGTACTTTTCCAGCAAACCTTTAGTCTTGTTAATTCTCATGGCAAGGTCGCTTCCCTTGCGGTATGTTTCGTCAATGTCAAAAACGTACACATAGCCCTTGTCATCTTTACCCTCACGATTACATCTGCCCCCTGCCTGCAAAATACTGTCTAATCCTGAAAGCTGGCGGAAAACTGTGTTAAAGTCAAGGTCAACGCCTGCTTCTACAAGTGAAGTTGAAACTACTGTGATATGCTCGCCATTTTCAAGCTTATTTCTTACTACTTCTATGACACGACTTCTGTGGGCTGGGGTCATATTGGCGGAAAGGTGATATTTTTCACCTTGAACAAGATTGTAAAGCTCTGCCGCTGTTTTCTTGGTATTCACAACGATCAGGGCATTTTTACACCTAGAGGCATTTTCTGCAATGGTTTCAAGAGTGGTTTTGCCCATGTCTTTATATTCGCATTTCTTGAAATACTTAAAATTGGTTCGGTCGGTAACAAGCTTATTATAGTTCACATCAGGCAGGAACTTATCAAAAAGCTTAGAATAATCGGGCATTGTGGCGGAGAGAAAAAGGGCTTCGCTGTTAAGATACTTTGTTATATAGCCCACAGCTTTAAGGCAGGGGCGAAGAAGTTCTGTTGGAATAAGGTGTATTTCATCAAAAACTATCACGCTGTCACGGAGATTGTGGAGCTTTCGCAGTGCTGAGCCTTTATAATGGTATATGGATTGGAAAAATTGCACGCTTGTGGTGATTATAAGTGGTGCATCCCAATTTTCGCAGGTCTTTTTGAGCTTTTCTGCGGTTTTCTTTTCTTCCTCTGTGTCGCCGTCATAGGAATAGTTTGAATGGTGCTGTAGGACAGGGAGAACGTCGCCGAACATTTTTTCAAACTTATTAGCGGTCTGTTCTATTATACTTGTGTAAGGTATGACGTATATGATTCTCTTCTTTCCGCTCTCTAAGGCTAGTTTCAAACTACATAAGGTTTTTCCGCTACCTGTTGGCATATCAAGAATTGAAATATGACTTTTATTGACCGAATTATCAAAAGCTTGTTGCTGGATACGGCTTCTTGCTTGCCTTAACGGGTTATCTGACGGCATATTGCTTAATTCTCTGTTCAGTTTATCAAGTGCCTTTTCAAAATCACCGCTCATGCCACGTTCAACATTTTTATTGCAAAATCTTTCGGTATCGAGAAAGTCTGCGTCTGTCAGGCAAGAGAACACGTACTTGGTGAAAAAGGCGTAACGCTCGATAAGCTCGGTGGGGTCTTTTGCAGAACGCAGTTCATTATACGGCGGTGTTCTTTCTTCCTGAGTAAGTGTGGCAAAGTTTATCTCAGTAGTGTATGCGCTGTAGTCATTTTCGCCTGTGTATTCATTTTCTCTTTTTAAAGTGCCGCTAAGAGTCGGGCTGTCAGAGTTGTCTGCGACTGTGCCGCCGTCCATAAGTCCTGTGTGGTGTCCTGCGATGCAATACTCCATAAGGGGTGCGAAACAATCGTTTTTATCTGCAAGTGTTTTATACTCTATAGCTCCGCAGGCAGCATGGCTGAATTTTACTTTGTCATCATCAAGCCGTTTCTGAAAGTTAAGAGCATACTTACCTATATCGTGATACAGGCTCGCTTTTTTCGCAAGGGGTTTCAAAAGATCTACTGAAAAGTCCTCCGCCAATTTGCTTACGCCTATAAGGTGGGCTTTTACAGTTTGCCTTTCACCGTCCTCACGGGTGTGTGCGTAATATTCCATGGTCATTTCTCCTTTTTTTGATAGACAAATCTATCTGTGTATTTATTATAGCATACAATTTAATACTTGTGGGGAAAATTTTTGTACACATAAACAAATATTTGTACAAATTGTTATATTTTTATTATAATACATTATAATATATAGGTCAACATAAAGCATTCGACATTTTGAAAATATGACTTGATTATTATTTAAAAATGTGTTAAAATTAAACTATAAGTAAATTTATATTTTTTTAAGATGTTATGAGAGGAATTTATATGAAGTACAGACTTTTATACAATAAGATCACAGTAGTGGCTCTTTCGGCGATGTTGTCGCTGAGTGCTGTATCATGCGGTAAGCTTGACACGAGCAAGCTTGACGGAAACGCTTTGACCGTGACCGAAACCGAGAGCAAAGCGGAAGTCAAAAAAACTGAGGACAGCTCCAGCAAAAAAGCGGTCGAGGTGAATGAAGAAGAAAAGGAACAGCCAAGCTACACCTGCTCGCTGGTTTGCGTGGGCGACAACCTTATACACGACAACATTTATAATGAAGCGCTAAAGCTTGGCGGTGGTGAAAAATATGATTTCACGCAGGCTTATGAACACGTTACAAAGTACATAGAAGGCACTGATGTGGCTATAATCAATCAGGAAACGCTTGTTACAGACAGCGTTGAACCACAAAGCTATCCTATGTTCGCATCGCCAACTGCTGTGGGCGACAAAATAGTTGACATGGGCTTCAATGTGGTTTCTATGTCAAACAATCATGTTCTCGACCAGGGTGAAGAGGGGCTTATAAGCTCTCTTGATTACTGGGACACAAAGGGCATTGTGCATTACGGTGCTTATCGTTCGCAGGAGGACGCTGACACTATCAAGACCATGGAAGTCAACGGCATAAAATTTGCTTTTCTGGGATATATGGAGCACACAAATGGTAATTATCTCAGCGGTGAGGGTGCTCAGGTGATATATCTTGATGAAGAGGACAAGATAAAGGCTCAGATAGAAGAGGCTGACA
Organism: Ruminococcus sp. RTP21359st1_H3_RTP21359_211015; assembly: GCF_040909065.1. NCBI lineage: Bacteria > Bacillati > Bacillota > Clostridia > Eubacteriales > Oscillospiraceae > Ruminococcus > Ruminococcus sp. RTP21359st1_H3_RTP21359_211015. The sequence goes on along the minus strand of NZ_JBDGDD010000002.1, from coordinate 46,886 downwards.
AAATGGCGGACGTTGTTGTGGTTTCATGTCATTACGGCACAGAGATACAGAACGAGCTTAACGAACAGCAGACGGAGATAACGCCTAAGCTTGTGGAGTGGGGTGCTGACCTGATAATAGGCACGCAGGCGCACACTATCAGCACTTGCGGATATCTTGACAAGCCTGAGGGCGGACAGGCGTTTGTTTACTACGGTTTGGGCAACTTTATTTCGACTATGTATGACACAAAGTCGCTTGTGGGACTTATTGGCAAGCTCAATGTTGTGAAGGACCCTGACACCAATGAGGTGACATTCGAGAACGTTAAGGCGATACCGATAATATCGCACTTTGAGGGTGATTCATACTATGGCGATTGGTACAACTGCACTGTTTATCCTTATGCGGAATACACTGACGAGCTGTTTGCCAAGAATTATGTAGAGGGCTTCACTCGTGAGAGCGTGAAGCAATGCTTGTCTTACATACCTGATGAATTTCTTAGTATTGAGTAGTCGGGGCAATATGTAGGGGGCGGCGCTCTCGACGTTCCGTTTGCAAAGTTGATAAAGAATATGATATTTCTGCGGACGACTTTTATGCCGTCCGCTTTTTTTGGGGCATTGTGTAAAGGTTTACATATATCTTAATAAATTTATATAATGTAAATATCAATTCATGAAATGTTTACTTTAAAATATGCTCAATCCATTAAAATACTTGCACATATCACTTTTTTACTATTGCAATTTAGGCAAATATGCTATAAAATATACATAAAGGGGGAGAAACGGACTTCCCGATAAAATTTTCATTTTTTTATATTCTGAAAACTACTTTAAATTTACAGGAGGGTTTATTACATGAAATTTGCTGACGGTTTCTGGCTCAACCAGAGAGGCTACGAAGTAAACTATGCAAATCAGGCTTTCGAGATCGAAGAGATTGAAAACGGATTCCTCGTTGTGGCAACACCTTTCGTTGTATACAACAGAGCTATGATGCTCGGAAGTGCAAACCTTGAGATCGCCTACACTTCAACTCAGGAGAACTGCGTAAAGGTAAGCATCACACACCACAAGGGTCATGTTGACAATGGTCCGCACTTTGTTCTCGAGGACAAGGGCTTCAAGCCACAGGTAACTGTTACAGACAAGGAAGCCGTACTTGTTACAGGCGACACAAAGCTCGTTGTTTCTAAGGAAAACTGGAGCTTCACATACTATTATAAGGATAAGAAACTCACAAGCGGTGGCTGGAGATCGACAGGCGTTATTTTCGAGAATGCTTACAAGCAGCAGGCAAGACTTCAGACACAGCTCGACGACACATTCTGGAGCTACCCTGCCGATCCTACAAGAACATACATCAGAGAGCAGTTTGACACTTCTGTTGGCGAATATTTCTACGGTTTCGGCGAGAAATTCACAACATTCACAAAGAACGGTCAGAACGTTGAGATTTGGAACGCTGACGGAGGCACTTGTTCCGATCAGTCTTACAAGTCAATCCCATTCTATCTTTCTTCAAAGGGCTACGGTGTATTTGTAAACAGCACTGACAAGGTTTCATATGAGGTTTGCTCTGACACTGTTTCTAAGGTATCCATGACAGTTCCAGGTGAGAGCCTTGAATACTATGTATTCGGCGGTGCTAACCTCACTGACGTACTCAAGGGATACACTGACCTTACAGGCAAGCCTTCACTGCCGCCTGCATTCTCATTTGGTCTGTGGCTTACAACTTCATTTACAACAACATATGATGAGGAGACTATCACATCATTTATCGATGGCATGGCTGAGAGAGATATTCCTCTTCAGGTATTCCACTTTGACTGCTTCTGGATGAAGGGCTTTGAGTGGTGTAACTTTGAGTGGGACAAGTCACAGTTTCCTGACCCACCTGCAATGCTCAAGAGACTTCACGAGAACAAGGGTCTGAAAACTTGCGTATGGATCAACCCATATGTTGGTCAGCGTTCAAAGCTCTTTGACGAAGGTATGAAGAACGGTTACTTCATCAAGAAAACTGACGGCTCTGTATTCCAGTGCGACGAGTGGCAGCCTGGTATGGCTATTGTTGACTTCACTAATCCTGAGGCTTGCAAGTGGTATGCAGGATATCTGAGAAAGCTCTGCGAAATGGGTGTTGACACATTCAAGACAGACTTTGGTGAGAGAATACCTACAAGAGATGTTGTTTACTATGACGGCTCTGACCCTATCAAGATGCACAACTTCTACACATATCTTTACAACGAGTGCGTATTCAACGTACTGAAAGAATATTTTGGAGAGAACAAGGCTTGCTTGTTTGCTCGTTCTGCTACAGCAGGCGGTCAGAAGTTCCCTGTTCACTGGGGCGGAGATTGCTCAGGCAACTACAACTCAATGGCTGAGGTTGTAAGAGGCTGTCTGTCACTTTGTATCTCAGGCTTCGGCTACACTTCACATGACATGGCAGGCTTTGAAGCTACTGCTACACCTGACATTTACAAGAGATGGGCTGCGTTCGGTATGTTCTCATCACATTCAAGACTACATGGTAACCAGTCATACAGAGTGCCATGGCTCTTTGATGAGGAATCCTGCGACGTTCTGCGCTTCTTCACAAAGCTCAAGGGCAAGCTCATGCCTTATCTGTGGGCTCAGGCTATCAAGACACACGAGGTCGGCGTACCTGTAATGAGAGCAATGGTCATCGACTATGCTGACGACCCAACTTGCCTGACGCTTGACAGACAGTATATGTTCGGCGACAACATTCTTGTTGCTCCTATCCTTAATGACGAGGGTATCGCTGAATACTATGTTCCAGAGGGCAAGTGGACAGATATTATCACCGGCAAGGTTCTTGAGGGCGGCAAGTGGTATAAGCACAAATGCTCATACTTTGAGATCCCTGCTCTTGCTAAGCCAAACAGCATTATTGCATATGGCAACTTTGAAAGACAGATAGAGTATGATTATCTTGAGGGCACAACATTCACTATCTACGAGCTTGAGGACGGCAAGAGTGCAGTTTGCCCTATTTATGACACTGAGGCAAACAAGGTATTCGAGCTGACAGCTACAAGACACGGTAACAAGATCGAGTGCGAATACACTGACACAAAGGCAAGCTTCAAGATCGCTGTGGCTAACACAGACAAGACTGTTGAAATTGCTCCTAACTTCAGCGGCAAGGTCATCATTGAACTCTAATGACTAAATAAAACTATCGCTCCGAGAGATCGGGGCGATTTTTTTGCGTTCACACATAAAATCGGGGCAAATGAGGGTAAAAATTCTGTATATTTGCTCTTGAAGAAAATATGAGATCGGGGTATAATATAGATAGTACGATTTGAGGAGTAATTTTATGAAGTCAAGAATAAGAAGTGCTATACCGAAAAAGATAATCGGCATAAATATCAGTTCGCAAAAGCGTGATATCATTGAAGATATTGCTAAAAGCGAAAATGCGGAGGCTGTTTTCTTTGACAATGAGATAATGGGACAGCAGGTTGGATATCTTTGCGGTTTCAAGGGCTTTGTCAGGTCTGAGAAAGTGGGAGAGGATATTGCTGACGAATGTCTTATTTTTTCGGGCATTGACGGCAGGTCACTTGACCCTATACTGAAAAAGCTCAGGGAAAAAGAAGCTACGGTGAAGTTAAAAGCAATGGTCACAATGCATAATCAAAAGTGGAAGGTGGGCGAGCTTATAAAAGAGCTGAGGCGTGAACACATTTACATGAACGGAGGTGACAGAGATGAAAAGTAAATACAAGGCTATTATTTACATTATTCTGTCGGCTTTTTCGTTTGCATTCATGTTCGCATTTGTGCGGCTTTCGGGAGACTTACCGACGGTGCAAAAGACCTTTTTCAGAAACTTTGTGGCGTTGTTTTTCGCTATTGGAGTGCTAAAGAAAAATCACATACGCTTTCACATTGAGGGCAAAAAAAACAATGCGGTCATTTTTGTGAGGGCGCTTGCTGGCACGCTAGGAATGCTTGGAAACTTTTATGCCATAGATCATCTTGTGCTGTCTGACGCTTCCATGCTAAACAAAATGTCACCGTTTTTCGTTATCATTTTCTCTTTTATTTTCCTTAAAGAGCGGTTGACTTTCTTTCAGGGCTTCACTGTAATTTGTGCATTTATAGGAAGCTTGTTTATCATCAAGCCGAGTTTTCAGAATGTGGACTTCTTCCCTGCCCTTATCGGTTTTCTAGGAGGAATGGGAGCGGGACTTGCTTACGCTTGCGTAAGATACTTAGGACAGCATGGAGTAAATGGTGCGGTGATAGTTGCATACTTCTCGGGATTTTCCTGCTTGTTCACCCTGCCATTTCTAATATTAGATTTCCACCCTATGACGATTTTCCAAATACTTTGTTTATTGGGAGCTGGCGCAGGTGCGGCAGGCGGACAGTTCGCTATAACTGCGGCTTACACTCACGCTCCTGCAAGGGAGATATCGGTTTATGATTACTCGCAGTTGATTTTTACCACGATTTTGGGATATTTCCTTTTTGGAGATATTCCTGATGGCTGGAGCTTTCTTGGATATTTCATTATCATTGCAATGGCTGTGCTTGTTTTTCTTTACAACAACGTATGGCACAATGACAGCGAGGTCAAGGGCTGAAAAAAACATACAAAAAGAGCGTTTTTACCAAGAAAGTAAAAACGCTCTTTATTATTAATATTGTAGTTTAAGCTCCGCCTGCGATAAATCTCTTGAGATCCTGTGGGTTTACGCACTTTTCAAGCGCAACGTCCATGGAGATCGTTCTCGAACGAACGAGCTTTGCAAGCTCCTGATCCATGGTCTGCATTCCTGTTGCTTTACCTGTCTGCATAGCTGAACCGATAAGATGCACCTTATCGTCACGGATCATAGCTTTGATAGAGTCTGTTGCATTAAGAATCTCACAGCAAGCTACACGGCTTGTGCCATCAAATGTACGGCAAAGTGTCTGAGTACAGATACCTACAAGAACGGAAGCAAGCTGAGTTCTGATCTGATGCTGCTGGTGAGCAGGGAAAACGTCGATGATACGGTCGATAGTTGACGGTGCGGACGTTGTATGAAGTGTACTCATAACAAGATGTCCTGTTTCAGCGGCGGTAACAGCAGCTTCGATAGTCTCGAAGTCACGCATTTCTCCTACGAGGATAATGTCCGGGTCCTCACGGAGAGCAGCACGGAGAGCAAGTGAGAAGCTCGGTACGTCAGGGCCGATCTCTCTCTGGTTTACCATACATCTCTTATGAGCGTGCATATACTCGATAGGGTCCTCAATAGTGATGATATGAGCTGATTTATGGATATTTACATGGTCGATCATTGCGGCAAGAGTTGTTGACTTACCGGAACCTGTAGGGCCTGTTACAAGCACAAGTCCACGAGGTCTCATTGAGAACTCTGCAAGGATAGGTGGCAGGTCAAGGTCGGTAAGGGTCGGGATATCGTTTCTCAAAAGACGGAGAGCGATGGCCGTGTTTCCTCTCTGACGATACACGTTTACACGGTGACGGAAACCTCTTGAAGATACATATGTAAAGTCGGTATCAATATGGTCTTTGATAGACTGACGCTGCTTATCTGTACACATATCCTCGCATATTTTGAGAATTTCGATCTCGGTCATATCAGGATATGAGGAAAGCTTTCTCAGGTTACCGCCCTGTCTAACTATCGGCGGAATACCTACGGTGAAGTGCAGGTCGGAACAGCCAAGGGCTCTTGCTTCATCAAGAATTTTGTTAATGTCGATTGCCATTAGAATTTACCTCCATATATTTCTTTTTTATACAGCATATGTTACACGGATAAGTTCGTCCATTGAGGTCTTGCCTTGCTGAACAAGCTCTGAAACGTTGTCACGAAGCAGGTGACAGCCCTCTTTCTTTGCAAGCTCCTGAATTTCGTCAGCTTTTGCTCCCCTTGTGATAAGAGCCTGCATAGACGGTGTTGCGAGAAGGATCTCATGGATAGCGGTTCTTCCCTTATATCCTGTGTTATTGCACTTTGGACAGCCACATGGGTCATACACCTGTACTGAATGGTCAAGACCCATAAGCTCATTTTCTTCCTCAGTTGACATTCTAGGCTTTTTGCACTCAGGGCAAAGCACCTTTGTAAGACGCTGAGCAACGATACCGATAAGTGAGGTTGCGACCATGTATGCCTCAACGCCCATATCCACAAGTCTTGTTACAGTAGAAGCGGCGTCATTGGTATGAAGTGTTGACAGAACAAGGTGTCCTGTAATAGCGGCACGGATAGCGATCTCAGCAGTTTCGGTATCACGCATTTCTCCGACCATTATGATGTCAGGGTCCTGACGGAGGATAGAACGAAGTGCTGCACCAAATGTCATGCCTGCCTTTTCGTTTATCTGGCACTGGTTTACGCCATCGATCTTTTTCTCGACTGGGTCTTCGACAGTGATAACGTTGTTGCTTGGTTTAGATATTTCGCCAAGTGCGGCGTAAAGCGTGGTAGATTTACCTGAACCTGTAGGGCCTGTTACAAGGACAACTCCCTGCGGCACTTTCAGGCACGCCTCAAATCTCTTATAGTTATAATCTGTCATACCCAGGTCGGTAATTTTTCTCAGTGACATATCACCTGTTGCAAGGATACGGAGAACGACTTTCTCACCGTACACCATTGGAAGGTTAGATACACGGAGGTCGAGAGTTGTGCCGTCAACGACCTGTGACATACGGCCGTCCTGCGGGATACGCTTTTCTGCGATATTCATGCCGCTCAAGATCTTGAAACGGGTAACAAGCGAAGTATGAAGTGCGGCTGAAAGAGTCATAAGCTCAATAAGGTCGCCGTTTACACGGATACGGATAACGGTTTTATCCTTGAATGGCTCGATATGTATATCCGTTGCGTCCTGACGCTGGGCGTTCTCGACGATAGCGGTAGCAAGTTTAACGATAGGAGCGTTCTCGATTCTCTCCTCGGAGATATCCTTGAGTTCTTCAAGGTTAAGCTCTTCCTCTTTTTGCTTTGTAGCTTCGTCAACAACGGAGTTAACCTGACCTTCTGAGTACATCTTACCGATTGCACGGTTGATAGATGACTTTGTGGCAAGGACAGGTGTTATGCTGCAGCCTGTGATAACACGGAGATCCTCGAAAATATAGAAGTTGATAGGGTCATTAGTTGCAACGGTCATACGCTTGCCTATTTTGCTGACTGCGATGACGTTATACTTTCTTGCAGTTGCCTCCGGTATCTTCTTGACTATATCAGGCATAAGCTCTGTATTATCAAGGTCGATATAAGACACATTCAGTCGCTCGGCGAGAACCTGACAGAACTGAACATCGGTAACGAGCTTCATGTCAATAATGACATCACCAAAAAGTCTTCCCTTTTGCTCCTTCTGTTTGGCAAGGACTTCCTGAAGCTGTTCTTCAGTTATAAGACCTTTCTGTACCAGATACTGACCGATAGGGCCGTTTCTCATATATATTACTCCAATCCTCCGCATTGATTTAGGGATCCGACGCTGCGGAAACGTCTGCTGCGGTGCAAAAACCGCAAAAAAATCATATTATCTATTGTAATCTTCATGAAAGTATGATAAAATTAATATATTAACTAATGAATCCAAAGGAGGATCACTGTGGATAATTTAACCTTATCATACATAATCATTTATGTATTTGTGTTCATCTTCGGAGCATGCATAGGCAGTTTTCTTAACGTCTGCATATACCGATTGCCGAAAAATGAAAGTCTTATCAAGCGAAATTCTCACTGTATGACCTGCGGTGAGCCGATCAAACGGCGTGACCTAATACCGATAGTAAGCTGGTGCATACTTCGTGGAAAGTGTCGAAGCTGCGGTGCAAAGATATCGGCAAGATACACTATAGTTGAAACGCTGAACGCACTGCTCTACTTATGGGTATTCTACCATTTTAATGGAATTTTCAATCCGCTTCGTGCAGCACTTGTCTGTCTGTTATTCTCTGCTCTTATCGTTGTATTCTTCATGGACTGGGACACTCAGCTTATCAACACATATGTGGTGATATTCATAGGTTTGCTTGGTGTTGCGGAATACATCTTCTGCAAAGATCAGACGGGACTTACGCTTAAATCACACTTGATCGGATTTTTCATTGTGAGCGTGCCTTTGCTTATTATTTGTCTTATCACACATGAGAAAGCAATGGGCATGGGAGATGTATATCTCATGGCAGCAGCAGGGTTGTTTCTCGGAATGCAGGGTGCTTTGGTAGCGCTTCTTATCGGACTGATAACAGGCTCGATCGGTGGACTTATCCAGAAGCACCGCAGCGGTGATTCAGTATTTGCATTTGGTCCATATCTCTCCATAGGAATTGCTGTTGCAGCTTTGTACTCAGAGCAGATCGGTTCATGGTACATGGACTTTACTGGTCTTAACGAGATGATGAACGAAGCAATGCTGATAATAAGATAATTGCACAAATTCCGCAGTTTGATACTGCGGAATTTTTTTGCTCAAAAAATCCTCTTAATAGAAGTTTTCTGTTAAGGGGATTTTTTCAGCAAGGCTGTACAATAATATACAGCCGCTGAAAACTAAAATTTATGATGGATCACTAGTATAAAGCTTATCATCTTTAAACCAGTATTCATATTCTCCACCATTATTGGTTAAATTTACAGTAGCACTGGTCCAACCTATCTGAAGATTAATAGTATCACTGTAGAAAAGTATTTCCAAATCCGTACCAACCTTTAACTGATCATTCATATAACTGCCCCAATATGTTGAAGTACGAATAACCTGACCTGTCACCTCGAAATCAACAGGATTACCACTGCATACAATATGATTACCATTTGAAGGCTTGGTGAGAATATGAACCTTTATTCTCGATGAACCACTAGGCAATGTTGGTTTATCCTTGAATTGTGCTACAAAAACAGTGTCAGATGTTATAGGGGTAGAACTGATATCATCACTCTTACCCTCTACAACCCACTTATCAAATATTTTTGTTGTATCTGACGGAACAGGGATAGCACCTGGATAAGTTGCATACTGTCCATCAGAAACATAAATAGTTGAGGCATTTATTAAAGAACCATTTAATTTAAACTCAACCTTATGCTTGTTCTGTACAACTGGAACGAAAACAACTGAGCTATCTGTAATAGAAACATCAGTAAGACCCTTTGAGTTATCTGATTTGTATACCCACTTAACAAAATCCTGTTTTATAGTATCCATGTCAGTTGGAATTCCCGGGTCATTTGCAAAGTCGCCATCATAGACTTTTGTTGTTGTAAATGTAGAACCGTTGATATTCTCAAACGTTACATTAAATTGGGCTTTCGGTGCAACAGGCGGATAAACACAGGAGAATACCATATCCTTATTTATTGTTACGCCTGTTGTAAAATCAGCAACGTTATTCTTGCTGTCTACCCAATAAGGCGTGCCATAACCTGTTCTTGATGACATAGAAGGTGGAGCTTTATAAACTGTACCCGCCTTGACAGACTTAGTATCTATCTGTTTACCACGAAGCGTTGGTTCAGGGTCGCTTGCAGAGTAGATAAACTTTACACTGTATGTTTTTGAACTTGAAACTGTTGTCTTATCATAGAAAATATAAGTATATTTGTTTGAAGCGTCAGAGCTGTAATACTTTTCCTGCTGAGCTGTGCAACCTGCAGGAGCAGTAGTTGCCCGAGGATATGTGACATAATCAGGAGCTACAGAGAAATCTTTATAGTCATTAACATTGTATGAATCGCCTTCATCTATGTTAATATTTGTGAGATTTACTGCTGCGTCCTTTTTATACTTTGTTTTCGTAAAAGTATAGCTTCCGTTCTCATATGTTGGCTGATAGGCTGTAAGAGAAACGTCGAGAGTATACATTTCCTCAATTTTGCTGATACTTGCACCGATATCAAACTTATAATTGTCGTAAAAATCAACGCCTCTTGCAACAGCAGAATTATTAAAGTTTAAGCCCTCTGTATTTACCTTACCTACATTGAGTATACAGCCTTTTGCACCCATTCTCTTTGCAGCTGTATCCGTGTCGCTGCCTGAATAGTTTTTCAGACTATAGCCACGAAGATTATTATTGTCAATAACGATACAATTTGAATAGGTCACACCGCTTGCACCGATAGTACCAGAGGTTGAAACATCAGGCACACCAATATAATCTTTAAGCACAAGAACATTGGTCGAATATCTAAGCTCATCATCAAGATAGTCTATAAGACCTGAACCTATGACATTGCTTTCCATTGTTGCATCAGCGTCATGATAAACGTTATTTGCAGGTTTGATCATATTAAGGATAGCTCCGAGGATCACGCCGAAAATCGTTACCACAACGATAAGCTCAACAAGGGTAAAACCCTTGCGGTTTTTATTCATTTTCAAGATCCTCCCTCCTTATGGTGTTGATTGTGCATCGTCATATTCAGCCTGGTTTTTGTAATCAGAGCCACCCATATAATGGATAACTACATAACCTGTAGCTTTACCTGACGCATCTTTTTCAAGATAATGGTCAAAGGTCGCATCTGTGATCTTAAATGCAGCTGCATCGGCTGTTGGAGTGCTGCTGTAAAGATCAGATGACTGTGAGAAGCCGAAATAATCGCTTCCTGTTACGCCTGAAAGCACAACGCCAAACTGCTGATTTCCACCGTCACCGATAGGGATAAGAAGTGAATTTCCTGATGAGTTATTATTTACATCAAAGAACTTTCCGCCTGTAAGCTCAGGCGTAAGAGCATAGAAATTCATATCTGCCCCTGAATTGTTATAAAACTTTACCCAGTAAACGCTCTTTTCAGGATTAGGCGTAATGTTTATGTCCTTACCCTGAAGAAATTTGAGCTGATAGCCTGCGTCTTCATCAATATTATTAAGCTTTGCTTTAAAGCCATAGGCTGTAGTATTGAACTTTATACCGCTTCCAAAGTCTGCCTCAAGGGCAAACTCATTTGTAGTTTTGCCACTTGAAGAGAACTTGTTTACCTTCAACTCGTTCATATTGACGGTCTTGTTATCATTATACTGCTCGGCATTTACTGCCTGAGTATACATTTCATTGTTGCGGTAGTAGTTTTCAAGATTCTGTTTTTTTGCCGCTACAGCAACTGTAACAAGCATAGCTGACATACCTGACAAAAGTGCCATTGCTATGATGACCTCTACAAGAGTCATACCCTTTTTATTTTTGCTGTTCTTTTTCATGAGTATACTCCTTTCAATTAATAGTGATCATATCTGTCAAGAGTATATCCGAACGCTGAATCGTCCTTACCGCCCTTCGCATTCTGCATTACAGAAGTAGTTGAAGGCTTAGTGTATACATAGAACGCTGTATTGGCGTTACCAAAGCTGTTTGCGATAACTACGCCGACCGCACAGCACTGAACGGTCATTTTTCCGCCTGCTGAGTCTGTTACCACAAGTCCGCCAAGACCGCTTGTTGCGATATTAACGATAGCCTGTGGTGAATAGAATGAGCCCTGGAAGAAGCTTTGATCTGTAGCGTTAAGTGTTGTGTTCTCACCAAACAGGAAGATGATGCTGCTGTTTTTCGGTCTGTAAGAGCCTGCAACATCTACAGATGTAGGGTTGAGAACAAAGCCGCTCTGTGGTAAGCCAGGGTTACCCTTTGTATTATTGAGAACAGAAGAATCAAACATACGAACGTAAGTATCATAATCAAATACCTTAAGTCCCTTAAAGCTATAGTTACAAGCACTAGAGCCTGAATGCTGTGACTTGCCTGTTACTGAGTCGATACCATTAAGTGTAATAGCACTGCCTGAGTCTGAAACAAAATAGCAGTTGTATTTTCTGTCACCTGTAGTCGTATCAATTATAGTTGAACGATTTCTAACAACTATTACAGGTGACCATTCTGCTCCAAGATTAAGACCATTCTGAAGTCTTATAACGATATCACCCGAAGAATCAGAAACATCAACGAGGATCCTTGAACCATTGCCATAATCATTGAACGAAAGATCAGATGCCCATGTACAGCTTGATGTTATTCTCAATTTGTAGCGGCTTGTAACTGGAGTCTTAGCTCCTGTTCCTGTAAGGTCTATTAGCTCAGTAAGCGTGTAGTCAACATTATTCCAATAGCTTGGATCGCTTGCAAAGGTATTGAAAGTTTTAGTGTTTGAGCCATCATAGAAAGCCTGATATTCGTCAGAGATCGTTGTCACATTAGTATCATTGCTCATGAAGAAATCTTCCGGATAATATACATAGGCATCAGCAGATACAGGTATCTGTGGCTTTGCGTCACGACCTGCTTTGCTAAGAACAGCTCCTTCATGAATATTTGAAGCCTGGCAGACAATCTTATCTTTACCCGTGATAGTGCCGGTAACATAAACTGAGCCTGTTACCTTAAGTGACTTTGTGACATTAAGATCACCCTCGACATAGAGAGAGCCATTGATCGTCTGACCATTTGCACCAAATGTTGCATCGCCATTATAAGCACCTGCGCCCTTATAAACGTAGAAGTTACCATACTGTGTATAGTCATTTCCGCCGATGTTAGCTTCACAGCAGAACAAATCGACATCAAAACCTGAAGAACCAACGTCCATATGGTTTGAAGTGGAAAGCTTCTGACCGATATTAACATAGTTATATCCGTCTGCTCTTGCCATTGTGGAGTTGATGTGGAATTCATTTGAAACATCAAGGTTTTCAGAAATTGTAACAGTTGAACCCTGCTTTTCATCTACAAGACTAGGCTTGAGCATGATAAGAGGCTGAGTTGAAACCTCCAAAGAACCATACATAAGATAAGAACCATAGATACTAGTATTGTTTGTAAATCTATAAACCTTACCAGTGGTATTATTGATACCAGCCATATCACCGATAACGTTAAGGTTATCGTAACCTGCACCGCCGTTACCAACAAGCTCGATAGTATTTGTATATTCGGCAGGCTTTGTAACTGACTGCGTGGAAATATGAGCTGCTACCTTTTCAGTTTTTCCCAGATAAGTAGTTTCACAGGTAACAACGATATTTGCAACACTTGTACCCTCCTGTGCTACAGTTATCTTTGTGGTACCGATATTATCGCTTTTACCATTTGATCCATTATAGCTGACATTAGTAGTTGTACCCTTTCCGCTATTAGCACTTGCCAGCTTTTTAAGGTTATCTATGGCCTTTTTCTGCTGAGCCTTTGCAGTAGGGTCATTGGTTGGAGCAGTATCAGTCTGTATCTGATTAATAAAGCTTTCAAGAGTAGATGAAGCTGTCAGATAAGCCTGTTTGCTCTTATAGTTATCATTTGTTTTTGTCCTGTTTACCGAAACAAAAGAAACAGTTGCAGTCAAAAGTATTGACAGCATGAGCATGACAGCAACCGCTGTGAAAAGCACGACTCCGGGTTTGTTTCTTTGTTTCCTCTTCGGAGTATTCTTCATATTAACCACCTTTCTTAGTTTTATTATCACTTATGCTATACTTTTTTCATTTTACACAGGTTGATTACTTATATAAAATTTTTAATCATTATATAGCACTAATTGGCAGGATAAGAAATATTCCTTATCCTACCAAATAGTTTTCTTTTAGCTGGCAGAAGGATCAGCAAGCTTCTTCAGAACGTACATATTCAGTGTCATAGAGCCTGAGATCTCGCTCTCGTTGACATTTTCAATGCTAACATTCTCGATCACCATGCTCTTTTCGTTGTTTGTCGTCAGGTTGTCAGCAAAATTCTTGAAACCTGAAAGTGAGCTTTTGAACTGAATGTTAAGGCTATAGTAACCTATTGTCTGTGCAGCTGTTTCATTGGTATCAGCTGCATTTGCATCTGCATTAGCGTCTGCAGCTGATGAATCAGCTGTGCTTCCATTATTGTATTCATCTACCTTAGTGTCAAAATCAGTAGCTGTTGCTGTTGACTCATAAGCAAAAGGCGAAAGAACTGTGCTGCCGTATGATGAAATAGTCATATTGGAGTTTTTGATCTTTACATCATCAACATTAAAAAGCTCACGAACCTTATCAGTAGCCTTGTATGCTACCTGATAATCATAGAAGTTAGCTGCGACCTGTGAGGTGCTTGTGTAAAGTGTCTGAATCTCAGCGGCAAGGTTCTTATCCTTGTCTACCTGATCTTCAAGCTCGCTGAGCTGTACCTTTGCTGATTCCAGGTCACTGCTTGCCTGACTACACTCATCAATGGCAGGCTTAATAAAAAGCATAAAACCTGCAACAATTATAAGCAGTACGAATACCACTATCAAAATCATTTTATCACGATAATTCAACTTCATAATTATTCACCCTCGCCCTCTTCTTTAAGATAAAGTGTCAGCGAATCAAGCGTTACGCCTGAGCTGCCGTCTTCACCGATCGAATATCCGTTGTATCCTACATCTTCCTGGAAGAGTCCTGTACCTACAAGGGCATCGATTGCTGTTTTTACATCTGACTGATCATCAAGCTCAACCTTAGTAAGTGTTACTGTACCAGCTTCAAGGTTATATGTAAAGCCTTCATACTTGAAAGAACCAAGAGCTTCCTTGATGTCGTCAAACATCTCACTTGACACGACCGGAAGTGTTTCAAGAGCTGCATTTGCTGATGTAACATAGTTTGAATAATCCTGCATGATCTTCATCTTATTGTGAAGTATCTGGTTCTGAGCGATCTTCTCATTGCAAACAGCTATCTTATCATTAGTCTTGTCTATATCTTTCTCGATAGAACTCTTCCTGAGATTAATAACAAGTGTTGCACCTGCGATAAGCACTGCGGCTGCCGCAGCGAAGATACCGCCTGTCATGAGCAGCGAACCCATTCCGCTGTTGCCGCCCTTACCTGTGGACTGATCGACTTCGAGGAGGTTGATCTTCTCTGTTGCCTTGTTTCTCTTATAGAGAGCACCGATAGCATTAGCGAATACTGTAAACTCGAAGTTCTCGAAACCTGTGATCTGAGCAGGCACACCGAGAACGGAAGCCTTTATATCAAGACCGTCAAGAGCGTCAACGAGTTTGATGTAGTCCTCGATAAAGCCATAGAGAATAACATTTTCAAGTCCTGAACCGCCTCTTGCCTTATTGAACTGCTCCATTCTGAAGATGTTCTCGTTAAGAGCTTCAGTGATATAATCGTCAGAATCATAATCATCTTCTGAGATAGGAACGTATCTGGCGAATGCCATCTGTCCATTCTCAAAAAGTGTAAGACCAAGGAAGTTCTTATCGATCTGGCAAACCAACAATGGCATTTTCTCCATGTTGGACTTGTCAGCAAGAACGATTCTTGCGATAGAGTTACATCCGATGTTAACAGATCTGAGGTTCATGCCCATAATGTTATAAAGCTTTCTGTAGCTTTCAACTATCGTACTAGGGCAAGCTGTTGCAAGTACCTTCACTGCGCCAGGATTATCCTCGCCTGCTTCACCTACTACTGTATATGAGATAGAATACTCATCTGTGATACCCATTTCCTGGCTCATATGGTTCTGTACCATAAGCAGGAACTCATTACCCTTTGCCTTTGGAACTACAAGCTCCTTGAATACGATGTTGCTCGATGAAAAAGTAACGATAGCGTCCTTATCCATCATATCCTCAGCCTTGATCTGAGTGAGCAGTAACTCGGACAGACCTGAAAGGCTGATGACCTCACCGTTAAGGATCATATCCTCAGGAACGTCTACCTGCAAAGATCTTTCGATCCTTATCTTGTTAGAGGAGTTATCACCTTTAACAATGTTGATTTGTCTATCAGAAATATCAAATGATAGCATTTATTCCTTCACCTCTTAAATTATTTTTCAAAACAAATATCTTCCCTCTCCGTTTTAAAGGAGAGGAGATATTTAAAATTAACGAACATAAAATGCAGACCCTTAGTTTTCCAGACCTGACAATGAACCGTAGAGCAGTGGGAAGATACCCGCAAGGCAAAGACCGATCGCAACACCCATGAATACGATGAGCAATGGTTCCATAAGTCCTACAAGTCTTGTAACGGCTGCGTCTGCTTCTTCCTCATAGTAGTCAGCAGTTTTCTCAAGGATCTCATCGAGAGCACCTGATTCCTCACCGACATAGATGATGGAAGTAAACATTCCTTCAAATATCTCTGTTTTTGCAAGTGACGCTGAAAGCGGTGCGCCCTGCTTAACTTCATCAACTACCTGAATGAACATCTTATCGACATAAGCATTTCCAAGTATTCTTGACGAACGTTCAAGACACTCTACCATTGGGATACCGCTTGAATAAAGTGATGAAAGAGTTCTTGCGAAACGACCCTCGTAGATCTTTACCATAAGCTTTCCGGCGGCAGGCATCTTTATCTTTATGTAGTCAAATTTAAGTCTGACTGACGGTACTTTCAAGGCGTATATCCAACCGAATATCAAAGCAACGACCACGATAAGAATGATATACCATTTTGCCTTGAAAAAGTCACTGAATGAGAAGAGAGCCTTAGAAAGTGCAGGCATCTGATCCTCTGGCATAAGACCTGCAAATATAGGCATGATGAACGTAAACATACCGATTACCATGACGATACAAAGAACGCCAAGTATGATAGGATAAGTCATCGCACTCTTTACCTTATTGTTCAACTTGTTTGAGTTTGCATAGTAATCGCTCAGACGCTGCATTGTCATATCAAGCGTACCTGAGGTCTCACCTGCGTCTACCATTGAGATGAAAAAGTCCGGAAAGCTTCCTCTTCTTGTATCGAGGGCCTCGGTAAAGCTCTGACCTTTCTGAACATCGTCATAAACGCTTCTCCAAACATCCTTTGCACCCTTATTCTCCTCTTCCTTATAGAGAATGTCGAGCGCTTTAACAATGGTAAGACCCGATGTCATCATTGCCGCAAGCTGACGGCAGCAGAAAGCAAGTTCCTTAGTATTGAACTTGTGCACAGATTGTTTGCCTGCACCGCCCAATGCTTCTGTATAACTTATACAGAAAAGACCTTGTTCGTGGATCTTGTCCAGTACTTCCTGTGCATCCTCAGCCTCATAGATACCCTTTATGGTTTTTCCCGAGGTATCCTTAGCAACATAGGAAAATTTCTTCATAATATGTAGATACACCTCCACTTATTTATACATTTTGTGCATTCATAACAAAAAACTTTAAAAATACACAAAACGCATTTTTATAATTATAACATTATTTTCATCTTTTCGCAAGTGATTGAGTGCTTTTTAAGCGTTAATTTATTTACAAAATAATCTTCACAAATTTATCGAATTTGTACAAATAGAATAATTAAACTAACATTTTAAATAATATTTAACACTTAAAGCGAGTTCATACAGATTTCTGATAGTAAATACTCTTATTTATGTTCAAATAATACAATTTATACTTTATTATCTGTCTTGCCCGCACTAAAAGATTTCATACTTTTGAGAATGACAGGATGCTTATGAACATACACTTTATAGGCTATCAGATAGAAACAATAGGACGCTGCAAGAAGAAGTCCTATGCCGATTATCACGCTTACAAGGTAGTTCATGCCCATGCCTTCATTCAGCCATATACACGGATAATAAAGCACCTTATAGAAGATATCTCCCTTGCCCTCCTGACTGAATGAATCCCTGAATATTGCAGGAATAAAATACACTAGAAGCATAAGAAGATACACTATTGTAATATTGACCCAGCTCCAATTTTCATATGCGGCATGGCGTTTGCCGTCGTCATAAAAAAGTCTTAGGAAAAATATAAGCATGACCGCAAAGCCTATAAATGAGTCTACATTACTATTTGTCATAAAGCTTTTGAAAGCAGATGTGCTTGACGGAAAGACCGTAACCAGAGCCGGTATCAGCACAATGCCAGCAAAGGCCGAAAACAGCGTAAGAACGACCATTATCCCAATTCTCGACAGAATGTACTTTAAAAATTTTATTGCCTCCATAACTACCTCCGTTTTATTCTTTTACTTTATAAAGTCTTTATGCTTTACATCTCATCTTACGCAATAAAGTTTCCAAACTTTACGTCTTTCAATTATCTGACATAGTTTTATCAAAGAGTTTATCCACAAGCTCTCTTAGATATATATTTTCTGTACGCTCAAGTTTAGGGTCTGCGTTTCTGATAAGCTGTGCGGCTTCCTGTGCTTTTCTTAGTATATCCATATCCTGTGACATATCCGCTATCTTCAATGCAGGAAGGCCATGCTGTCTGCTTCCGAAAAAGTCACCGGGACCTCTGAGTTTAAGATCTTCCTCAGATATCTTAAAGCCGTCGTTAGTCTTGCCCAAAATTTTAAGTCTTTTCACGCTATCCTCATTCACGTTGTCTGTAATGAGGATACAACTTGATCTATATTTACCTCTTCCCACACGACCACGAAGCTGGTGAAGCTGGGAAAGACCAAATCTGTCAGCATTTTCTATTACCATTATTGCCGCATTAGGCACGTCAACACCTACCTCCACAACTGTTGTGGAAACGAGCAGGTCTATTTTATGCTCCTTGAAGTCGTTCATGACCTGTTCTTTCTGAGCACCGCTCATTCTGCCGTGAAGAAGTCCCACAGTGTAATCTTTAAACGTACCCTGAGAAAGCTTTTTAACATAGGTCTTAACGTCCTGCAAGTCCATATCACTTTCCTCTATCATTGGACAGACTATATAACCCTGTCTGCCCTCGTCAAGATATTTTTTAACATAGTTAAAAGCACGCTCGCGAAGCTTTCCTGTAACGGCATATGTTTCAACGGGCTGTCTGCCCTTAGGAAGCTCTTTCAGTACAGAAATATCCAGGTCGCCGTATATCATAAGGGCAAGAGTTCTAGGGATAGGCGTGGCTGACATAACAAGCTTATGGGGATTTTCACCCTTTGAAGCAAGTGCCGCACGCTGTTCAACGCCAAAGCGGTGCTGCTCGTCTGTTATGACAAGGGCAAGCTTTTTGAACTTCGTTGTCTGCTGAACAAGAGCATGTGTTCCCACTGCAACGGCGTATTCACCGTTTTCAAGCCCCTCTTTCACAAGCTTTTTCTGCTTTGCAGTCATAGAGCCTGTGAGCAGTGCCACCTTTACGCCTAGCGGTTCGAGGAAGCCTTTCAAGGTTTCATAATGCTGTTCTGCAAGTATCTCAGTAGGCGCCATAAGTGCGCTCTGACAGCCATTTTCATACACAAAATATGCCGCTCCTGCCGCAACTGCAGTCTTACCCGAGCCAACGTCGCCCTGAACGAGTCTGTTCATAGGCTGTTCTTTCTGCATATCTCTGATACAATCCTCTATGGCGGTTTGCTGGCTGTTTGTAAGGATAAAAGGCAGAGCGTTATAAAAGCTGTCCATATCCTGCGGTTTCAGCACAAAGCCGCTTTTTTCACGGCTTCGGCTTTTCATAAGCTGCATACCAAGCTGCAAAACAAGAAGCTCGTCAAAGACAAGGCGATTTTTCGCAAGCTCGCAGATGTGCATATCTTTTGGAAAATGTATATTCTCCAAAGCATATTCAAGAGAACAGAAATTATACCTTTGCATTATGCTTTTTGGCAGCGGCTCATAGATATTCTTATTAAAAACATTCAGGGCGAGCCTTACTGTTTTTTTGAGCATTTGCTGACTAAGACCCTCTGTGAGGTGATAGACAGGCTGGACTTTATCTTCAGTATCGGCAGAAAGTATCACAGGAGAATTTATCTCTTTTCGCACAAGGTTTCCTGTTATCCTGCCGCAGAGGTAATACTCTTTATCCACTTCAAGCTGTTTATACATATACTCGCTGTTATAGATAACTATTACAAGGTCGGTGACGTCATCGGTAAAAATGACTTTGTACACTGACAGACCCTTTCTGATACGGGCTTCAGGGAGCTTTTTAACTACTCTGCCCTTTACTATGCAAGGCTCGTTAGTTGGTGCGTCGGCTATGGGCACGGGGGAGGTATAATCGATATAACTTCTTGGATAATGACAAAGCAGGTCATAGACCGTTTTCACGCCTAATTTCTCATAACATTCGGCACGCTTTTCCCCAACGCCTTTTAGATACTCTATTGGTTTTTCAAGATCTTTTAACAAATCCTCACCACCTGTCAGCTTTTACTTCACTTAATACGATTATATCATATATCACATAAAAGGTCAATGACTTTTATTCAAATCATACATATTTACGCCATTTTCCCTGTGCGTTTTGCATTTTTGCACAAAAAAAGAACAGATGAAAAAATCATCTGTCCTTGATAAAAACTATATGTTATTATATTTTCTCGCCAAACTCAGAATACTCGATAGAAGCTCTGATGAAATCTCTGAACAGAGGGTGCGCTCTGTTTGGTCTTGACTTGAACTCTGGGTGGAACTGAACACCAACGAACCATGGGTGTACATTCTTTGGAAGCTCTACTATCTCAACAAGCTTTTCGTCAGGTGAAAGGCCTGCAAGCATAAGACCCTTATCTTCAAGAAGCTTTCTGTATTCATTATTAAACTCCCAACGGTGACGATGACGCTCACGGATAAGATTCTGTGGTGCTGAATAGATCTCAGCACATCTTGAATTGTCTGCAAGCTTGCATGGATAAAGGCCAAGTCGCATCGTGCCGCCCTTTTCTGTGATATCCTTCTGTGAATCCATGATATCTATAACAGGATATGGAGTGTCACCAAATTCGGAAGAATTTGCCCCTTCCAGTCCTGCAACGTGTCTTGCGAACTCAACAACAGACATCTGCATACCGAGGCAGATACCGAACATTGGTATCTTATGTTCTCTTGCATATTTGATAGCTTCGATCATGCCCTCGATTCCTCTGTCACCAAAACCGCCCGGTACGATTATGCCGTCGCAGCCGTGGAGCATTTCAGCTACAGTGTTCTCATTGAGATTTTCAGACTGTATCCACTTGATATCAACTTCTGCGCTGTTCTCAAAACCGCCGTGACGGAGAGCTTCTGCTACGGAAAGATAAGCGTCCTCAAGCTCAACATACTTGCCAACAAGACCGATAGTTACTTTCTTGTTACAGCTATGAACTCTGCCTATCATTTCCTGCCACTCTTTAAGGTCTGGCTGTCTGCACTCAAGCTTAAGATGATGACAAACAACATCTGCAAGGCCCTCTTTTTCAAGCCAGAGAGGCACTTCATAAAGTGATGGCGCTGTAAGATTCTGTATAACGTCCTCTGCTCTTACGTTGCAGAAAAGACCTATCTTCTGCTTCATATCCTCAGGTATCTCCATTTCAGAACGAAGAACAAGGATATTAGGCTGGATACCGATAGAAAGCAGTTCCTTTACGGAATGCTGTGTAGGCTTTGATTTAAGCTCCTTTGAGCCTGAGATATAAGGCAGCAGGCACACATGTATAAATACGGAATTTTCTCTTCCAAGCTCGATAGAAGCCTGTCTGATAGCCTCGAGGAATGGTGTGGACTCGATATCGCCAACTGTTCCGCCGATCTCTGTGATAACTATATCTGTGTCAGTTGATTTGCCTACTCTGTAAAGACGATCCTTTATCTCGTTGGTGATATGAGGAACGACCTGAACTGTGCCGCCAAGATAATCTCCTCTTCTCTCCTTATTAAGAACTGTCCAGTATATCTTACCTGTGGTGACATTTGAATTGATAGAAAGATTTTCGTCGATAAATCTCTCATAGTGACCAAGATCAAGGTCAGTTTCCGCACCATCGTCAGTTACGAAAACCTCACCATGCTGATAAGGTGACATTGTGCCTGGATCGACATTTATATACGGGTCAAATTTCTGAATGGTAACGCTGTAGCCCCTTGCTTTTAACAATCTTCCCAGTGACGCAGCGGTTATGCCCTTTCCAAGACCTGATACTACACCGCCTGTTACAAAGACATATTTTGTAGGCATATCATTTCTCCTCCATATATCAAAAATAAAACACAAAAAAATCAGGTGAGATCATGTGGACACAACTCACCTTTTCGCTCTTATTAATATCATAACAAATTTTTATACAAAAGGCAAGTGTTTTTTCTATTTTTCTCTGAATTTTTTATAAATTATCAAATAGCTGCAATAATCTCTTGTAAAATTGTTATAAATTAAAGCGGTTTTATTTGATTTTATAAAAATTGATGTAATTTTAAAGTCAAATTCGTACGAAATTTATGTTGTAATTTGAGGTAAAATAGTATATACTATTATTGTATTATGCTTAAACGAGCTATAGACTTCCGGCTTGCTGACTTTAATCGGAAACGAGGTTTATTTTATGGACAACGACAACAAGAACACCTCCAACACTCAGGGAGATAAGGATTTACAGTCGCTAATATCCAATGCAATAGAAAATAGAAAGATACTTGATGCTTCAAACTCAAACGGACCTACGGGGGTCATACCTATCCCCTCAAAGGAACAGCAGAAAGCTGATCCGACACATGAGTCTGATTCAAAGCAGGATAAGACGCCAAAAAAGAAAAGAGGCTGGAGCAAGAAGAAAAAGACGGGTATTGCTCTTGGAATAATATTTGTAGTATTCATTATTATAATTGCCATTATCGTAGGTTTGTTTTTCCACTACACAGGAATGCTTGACAGAACTAAAGACACTAAGATAAATTCAGGCAGAGCGCCTATAAATTCCAGCGAGCTTACAAGTGAGGCGGATACATTTGACGCAAAGGAAAAAGAGGACGAGCTCAAGGCTCAGCTACAAAAGCAGTCCTCCAAGATATCCAGCGAGGATGTAACGAACATTCTGCTCATTGGCGAGGATATCCGTGATACAGAAGAGGAAAGCCGTGGAAATACTGATGTTATGATGATAATTTCCATAAACACCAAGAACAAGACTATTACAATGACCTCCCTTATGCGTGATATGTACATTTACATGGCGCAGTTTGACGAGGGCAACAGGCTCAACAGCGCTTACTGGCACGGTGGCTGTGAGTATCTTGAACAGTGTATTGAGGATTATTTTGGTATCCAGATAGACAGATACGCAAGAGTGAATTTCTACTCGTTTATAGATATAGTTGAGACTGTAGGTGGTATCGACATGGAAGTGTCAAAGGCTGAAGCCGAGGGCATGAAGAAGCCGATGGCTGAACAGAACAAATACCTTAAAAATAAGAAAGGCACTGACTATATAAGCGACGACATATTTGCGGGCAAGAGTGATGAGGATAAGGTAAAGCTTCATCTTAACGGAAATCAGGCACTTGCGTTTGCAAGACTTAGATATGTAGGAAATTCCGACTATGAGCGTACCGAGCGTCAAAGACGTGTTATCTCAGAGATCATAACCGAATCCAAGAAGCTCAGTCTTGTTCAGCTTGACAAGCTTCTGAACAAAGTCCTTCCTGAGATAAACACAGACCTTACTGATGGTGAGATCGCAAATCTGCTCCTCAATGCTTTTGACTATATGAAATATGATATCCAGCAGCTTAGAATACCTGCTGACGGCTATTTCACAAACGAAGTCATCTATAGCATGGACGTGCTTAATCCGGACTTTGCCGCAAACTCTGCGTTCATTCAATATATAGTTTACGGCAGTTGTAAAAACATTGACGAAGCTATCAAGCAGTATCAGGAAGAAAATGCTTACAACTACAGCTATGACACTGGGTATTACGGCTACTAACTGAATAATTGATATCCGCTTTCCTTTGGGGAGGGCGGATATTTTTTTGCTTCGTGCAAAAAATATAAAAAAATGGTTGACAAATACCCATAAGGGGTATATAATATATATGCAGTAAAAGATACCCCATAAGGGTATTTGATATAGTAAGGAGGCAAAAAACATGGACAACAGAAATGATAAAGAACTGTCATGCGGCTGCTGTGATACTTGCAGGCACAAGCACACTCCTCGTGATGATAAGGAAATAAAACAGCTAAAGAATAGGCTAAGCAGAGTTTCGGGACAAATAAACGGCATTATCAAAATGCTTGACGATAACCGCTACTGCGGAGATATACTCATTCAGGTTGCAGCGGTTGAAAGTGCAATGCAAAGCTTCGGCTATCTTATTTTGCAGGAACACATGAAGACCTGCATGACAGAGGAGATACAAAGTGGCAACACTGAAGTTGTCGATGAAGTATTAGAGCTTATGAAGAAGCTTAAATAGAAAGGCAAATATCTATGAAAAAGTTAAAATTCAATGTAACTGGCATGAGTTGTGCGGCGTGTCAGGCTCATGTGGAAAAGGCTGTGAGTAAGGTCAATGGCGTAATGGACGTAAATGTGAACTTGCTTGCAAACAAAATGACGGTGGATCTTGACGAGGGCGTAACTAACGCTCAAGCGGTCATAAATGCTGTTGAAAGTGCAGGATATGGAGCAAGCGAGATAGGCGACAAAGAAAACAAAACTGCATCACCTGTTGCGGCGGCTCAGGACGAAAGTAAAAAGATGAAGAAACGTCTGTGGTGGTCTGTGGGATTTTTGATACCGCTGTTCTATATTTGCATGGGACACATGGCGAACATACCTATACCTCCTATTTTTGCAGGGCACAAAAACATGATGATATACGCAATCACTCAGCTTTTGCTCACAGTGCCTATCATTGCAATAAACTTTCACTATTTTTCAAACGGCTTCAAAAATCTTATCCACCGCTCCCCTAACATGGACAGCCTTATAGCTCTTGGTGCGGCGGCTTCATTCATATACAGTGTTTACGGCACTTACAGAATGGCTTACTTTATGGGCAGGGGCGACCTTGGCTCGGCACATGAGTATATGATGAATCTATATTACGAGTCATGCGGCATGATACTCACACTTATCACTGTGGGAAAATATCTTGAGGCTCGCTCAAAAGACAAGACGGCTAATGCTGTGAACAAGCTTGTGCGCCTTGCGCCTAAGACGGCAGTTGTTATCCGTGACAGCGAGGAGGTGGAAGTTCCTGCGGAGAGCGTAATGGTGGGAGATGTATTCCTGCTCAAAGCTGGCTGGTCTGTGCCATGTGACGGAGTTCTTATTGATGGAAACTGCACTGTTGACCAATCTGCACTCACAGGCGAGAGCATACCTGTAGACAAGGCAGTGGGTGACAGAGTTATGAGTGCAAGCGTATCGGCTGGCGGTTTTGCTAAGGTAAGGTGTGAGAAGCAAGCTAAAGACTCAACACTTTCACAGATAATCGCACTCGTTGAGGACGCTTCTGCTTCAAAAGCGCCTGTAGCAAGGCTTGCAGACAAGATAAGCGCTGTGTTCGTGCCTATAGTTATAACGATAGCTCTTATTTCACTGATAGTTTGGCTGCTGCTTGGCTATAGCTTCGCATTTGCTCTTAACATGGCAATATCAGTGCTTGTTATATCCTGCCCATGCTCATTGGGACTTGCAACGCCCACTGCAATAATGGTAGGAACGGGTAAAGCGGCACAGTTCGGTATCCTAATAAAATCCGCTGAAAGCCTTGAAACTGCTCACAGCATTGACACTGTTGTTCTTGACAAAACAGGTACTTGCACAGAAGGCAAGCCTGAGCTTATTTCAGCGCAAGCGTTTGGTGATTTTGATGTTTCAGAGCTTAAAAAGCTTTGTGGCTCGGCAGAAAGCGGTTCATCGCACCCGCTTGCAAAGGCTGTTACAGGCCACTGCAAGACAAATGGCATTGAACTCTTCCCTGCTGAAAGCTACACAGAAACAGCAGGCGGTGGTATATCGGCTGTTGTTGAGGGCAGAAACGTTCTTATCGGTAACAAGCGGCTTATGGACAACAGCGGAGTTGACATATCGATGGTTGAGGAAACGGCTCATGCTCACGCTGACAATGGTGAGATACCACTTTATGCAGCGATCGACAACAAACTTGCAGGCATTCTGTTCATTGCAGACAAGATAAAAGAGACAAGTGCAGAGGCTATAGAGGGCTTCAAAAAGGCAGGAATTGAAACTGTAATGCTCACAGGGGACAACGAGAAAACAGCTAGAGCAATACAGAAAAAGCTTGGCATTTCACAGGTAAGATCACAGCTTATGCCTGAGGACAAGGCTACGATAATCAAAGAATTGCAGGAGCAGGGCAAAAAGGTAGCCATGATAGGCGACGGAATAAACGACGCACCTGCCCTTACAACGGCAGATGTTGGAATAGCTATCGGTGCAGGACAGGATATTGCTATCGAATCAGCTGATATCGTGCTTATGAAAAGCGATCTGAATGACGCAGTTACGGCTGTCAAGCTCAGCAGGAGCGTTATGAAGAACATCAAGGAAAACCTTTTCTGGGCGCTTATTTACAACTCGCTTGGTATTCCGCTGGCGGCAGGAGTATTCTACGGCTTGCTTGGCTGGAAGCTCAATCCTATGTTCGGTGCAGCGGCAATGAGTTTAAGCTCAGTTTGCGTTGTGACCAATGCGTTAAGGCTCAATCTTTTTAAAAGTGGCAGAGAAAACAAAGCCGCAAAGGCTGAAATAAATACTAAAACGGAGGACGAAAAAATGAAAAAGGTAATGAAGATCGACGGCATGATGTGTTCACACTGCACAGGCACAGTAACGAAGGTGCTTAATGCGATAGACGGCGTTACAGCAGATGTTTCCCTTGAGGACAAGTGCGCTTACATCACACTTGACAAGGACGTGGCTGACGAGGTGCTTTCTAAGGCGGTGACGGACGCAGGGTATAAGGTAAAGGGGATAAAATAACGCAGATATTTTATCCCTCGCATAGTAATTGAGTATAAGTAAAAACGGTGGAGAGTGTTTGTCATTCTCCACCGTTTTATTATTTACGCTATTCCGTTTTGTCATCGGTTTTCTCTGCCATATCCTCCTGAATTATCGGCATTTCTACTATCGCCTTGAACATATCTCCGTCTATTTCGATATTGAAGATACCACCGCAGGCTTCCGTAAAGCTCTTTGATATGGATAATCCCAAACCGCTTCCGCCGTCTGTTCGTGACTTATCCCCTCGCACAAATCTTTCAAGTATCTCTTCCTCTGTGAAGTTTATCGGCGTTGCCGAAATGTTCTTCTCGGCAAATACTATTCTGTCCGCTTTTTTGTACACATCAAGGAATATCCTTGTGCCGTCCATAGAGTAATTCAAAGCGTTGTCAACAATGTTTTGGAATACTCTGTAAAGCTTGTCGCCGTCGCCCATTACCATTGCGCTGTCGGCATTTATGTTTATCTTTACTATCTTGCCACTGTCAGCTATCTTGTCCTCTGCGTCTGCGATGCACTGATTTAACAGCATCACAAAATCAAGCTTTGTTAGGTTCACATCAACGCCGCTTGTGGCTTTTGCTATGCTGAAAACGTCAGACACAATGCCTTTGAGCTTCTGCGCCTTTTTATCAAGTATCTTCACATAGCTCGAAGCTTCATCGTCAAGATCCATTTTCTTAAGCAGGTCGATATAGCTGATAATGGAAGTCAGCGGTGTTTTCAGGTCATGGGAAACGTTTGTCACAAGCTCTATTTTCAAACGCTCAGACTGTATCTGCTGCTCCACAGACTCTCTCACCTTATCCTGAACTGAGTTGAGTTTTTCAGATTCAGCATACACCGGCGAAGTTTTTCTTATCTTGCCCTCATAAGGCTTTTCTTCTCCAAGGCTGTCTATCTGTTTGCTGAGCTTTGAAAGCTGTGAGAAGTCACGGATATCTAACACCATCAGTATCAAAGCCACAACAAGTAAGAACGGCTCAACATCTGCACTGGAATAATAAGCGGATTCCAAAAACAGTATAACGCCTATGGCTATCGTTCTTATGGATAGTTTCACTCCAAGCGGAAGTCCATGAAAATAGTGATACAGTGATGTTTCCTTGTACTTACGCCATAGGAACTTACATAATCTGCAAATAAGGCTTTCTTTGAATATGCTTCTTGTCTTTATCTTGCCAACAAACTCCATAAGCGAGCCGAAGCCTGCAAAATATGCCAATGCAAACAACGCTACAGCAAGTATATTTCTGAAAACGGAATTAGCCAAAGCATTGTCAAAAATATTTTTTGTGATGCTCACATAATAATTCCAGCAGGCGCCAAATACAAAAGCAAATGTAATAGCCAATACCATTAGGATAAGGTAAACTTCCGTAGGCACTTTTTTTAGAAAATTGCCTTGCTTCCAGCGTTCAACGCTCTCAGGCTCTGCATTATATGCACAGATCAGGAGCAGATAGCACACAAGCATAAATTCAATAACGCCAAAAACGATCACAAAAAGCTTTGCACGATACATATCATTCAAAGCCTCGGTGTATTCCTTTTCCATTGCCGTAAGCTTTTCAGCTTTCGGTGCAAAGAATACCGTTATACCTGAATCGTCATTGTCTGTCGCTTTGTAATCAGGCAGGTCATAGAGGTTTTCACATTTTGCCCATGTGTTTCCGTAATCGTCACCAATTTCTTCATCTTCAAGCCTGTCGGAATATTTCAGACCGTTTTTCAAATCAAGACCTTTAATAACATTATATCTTGAGTCTACATTATAGAAAGCTATTGGATCATAATTGCCGTAATTGTAAAAATATCTGCCGTAGTTATCATAATAACTTCCTCCTACGGGCACAAGATTGTCGGCATAAAACTCTTCTGTCACGTTATCCTGATACTCCGCTGTATTGTAATAGTAGTCAACTATCTGTCCTGATGAAGTTCTGTCGCTCATGACCTCGTTATCACGGCGGAGTATATAGTTTTTGTGCGACGATTTAAAAGCTTTTATCTTATCCGTTTCGCTGTCATAATTTTCTATATCTTTTATATTTGACAGATATCTTGTTTCGCCATTTTGAGTAATCCCCACATAGTAATCAAACTGACTGTCTACAAGCCGTATACCGTCTTCTGTCTTTTTGTATTTATAGCGGTTGTAATCAAGATAATTCAGATAGTCATTGAGCAAGTGTCTAGACTGGGTGTAATTCCGATCCTCATCAACATATCTGAGATAAGCCGAAGCTGTAACGCACAGTTCCTCATACATTTCATTGGAAGCCAGCTTATAGCTTTCTGATTTAAGATAAGACTTACTGCTGCTGTCAGCATGGCTGTTAGCATAAAGCACCAAAGACAAGCAAAAGCCGCCTGCAATAACGCAGGCAAGCACAAATGCTATAATTCTCATCTTTTTAGCTGAGAATATCTTAAACCATTCTGCCTGCTCAAATTTTCTCGATTTTGTAGCCAATTCCCCACACCACCTTCAAGTATTTCGGCTCTCTAGGGTTTATTTCTATTTTCTCTCTGATGTGACGAATATGTACCATTACCGTATTTTCAACGGCATAAGCGTCCTCGTTCCACACTTTAGAATAAATCTCCTCGGCAGAAAATATCCTGCCTGCGTTTTTCATAAGAAGCTCAAGAATTTTAAGCTCCGTGGCGGTGAGCTTGACAGGTTCTCCGTCAACCTTTAAGCTTTTTGCCTTAGTGTCAAGCTCCAGACCGCCTATTTCTATAATATCCGTTTTGTTTGCCGTGTCGATAGCGCCAAGTTGCATATATCTTCTCAGGTTGCTTCTTACCCTTGCCACAAGCTCCATAGGGTTATAAGGCTTTGTTATGTAATCGTCAGCGCCCATTGAAAGCCCAAGCACCTTATCTGTATCCTCAGATTTAGCGGAAAGCACAAGTATAGGGATATTCTCTGTTGCCCTTATTTTCATCATTGTAGAAAGTCCGTCCAGCTTAGGCATCATGACGTCAATGAGTATAAGCTGTATGCTGTTCTCAGTGAGCTTCTCCAAAGCCTCAAGACCGTCATAGGCTTTTATTACCTTATAGCCCTCCATTTCAAGCAGCTTTGCGATAGCTCCCACTATATCTTTATCATCATCTACAACAAGGATTACAGGCTCCTTTATCTCCATATCGGCACGATCCTTTCTTTTACGATTATTATTATAAGTCATGTTCTTTAAAAAAGCTCAACATAATTCTTAATTAAATCTTAATGTACTCTCTGATTATATCACATTTTCTCTGATATTACAACAAAAAAGACGGGCGAAATTAATTCCGTCCGTCTTTATATGGCAAGTTATATTACTTATTCTTTTCCAGATATGCGTGATACTGCTCGTTGAGAGTTTTAAGCTCTGAATCAACAGTGCCCTTATACTGCTCTTTGAGCTGTGTCCAAGTATACTGTGAGCCATTCTCGTCTGTCTTCATAACTGAAGTATACAGATAAGGGATAACAGCTTCCTTAGTATCGTTTGTTGCAGCGTCATTATCTGACAGAGTTGTAGAGATACCATAACCAGGGTCAAATATCTTAGTGAACTTGTCTGTAACAAGGTCAACATAAGCTACGTTATACATATCTTCTGTCCAGTTAGGATTGTTTACAAAGAACTTCTCCTTCTCGATATCCTTATATGTATCCTGAGTATAAACTATCTTTGCACACTCCATCCAGCACTTCATAGCGTCATTCTTTGTTGAGCCCTTTACCCACATATACGCATTCATGTCGATAGTTGTATAAAGCGTATCAGAGTTAGGATCCTTTGGCATTGGAACTACGCCCCAATTGTCGCCGTCCTTAGGTGAATGTGTGCCTGTAGAAGCCCATGGACCCATTGCATAGAAGAGGATATTCTTCTTGAATGCGTCGCCTGCCTGTCCTACCCAATCAGAATAGTACATACCATTCTTTGCGATATCATAAAGCATATCAGATGCTCTTACAAAGTCAGCGTCATTCAGGTTAGAAACATACTCGTCCTTATCAGCGTCATATGTAATAAGAGTCTTACCTGTTGACTGGAAGATAAATGGAGCAAACCAACCGTTTACGCCGTATCTCTCCTCGTCAGCTGCCGCACCCTCAACATATTCTGACATCATGTCATACCATGCGTTCCAATCCCACTCGCCGTTCTGATAAAGCTCATATGGATCATCAAGACCAGCAGCGTCTATCATAGACTTATCATATGTGATAACAGAACCTGGCAGGAAGTTGATAGGTGCAACAAAGTGCTTGCCGTTGAGAGTGAACTGCTCTGCAACGTCCTTGACATCGCTCCACATAGCGCTGTCGAAATCAACGATATCATCAATAGGCTGGAACATTTCCTTGATACAGTTTGCAGGGAATGTCATAGACTGCTCATACCAGAACATATCCGGTGGATCGTTAGACATAAGTCTCGCTGCGAGCTTATCATACTTGTTCATTGATGATGTCTGAGAATACTTGATCTTACCGCCCTTTTCCTCAAAAAGAGTAAGGTCGGTTCTCTTTTCCGGCTCTTTCTTAGTTGGGTTTATGTCAAAATAAGAAAGCCACTCCAACTCCTTTTCCGAACCATCAGGGATAGTAGCAATATCGTCGGTGCTTGCTACCTTTACCTTATCAACATAAGAGCTGCTTGAATCGCCGCCTGATGAGCTGCCGCATGAAGCTACGCTCACTGCTGACAAGAGAGCCATTGCACCGGCAATAACACGCTTGAAATTTTTCATTATATATAACCTCCGTTACAGATCGTTTTCATTAGAAAACGCTTCCTTGATTCTTACAAATGATATTATATCACCGAATGTAATCGTTGTCAACAAAGTTACAATCACTGTTACATTCTTTTAAATACTTTTGGTGATTTCAACAAATAATCATTCGTTTTTTTGGTGATTAAGCCTACAGCATAAAAAAAGCGGAAACAACATTCAGCCGTTTCCGCTTCATATAAAATACGATATCTACGCTCTTACCAGCTTATTGATTCGTTTTGCTCTGGAATACTTCGCCACATAACGCCTTGTATCCTTACTGATAACACCGCTGAGAGCAAGCAACGCTATAAGGTTTGGCAGTGCCATAAGTCCATTGAAGATATCAGCGATCGTCCAAACGGCAGAAACCGTCATATATGGTCCGATAAATACAGCGAGGATATAGAGATATCTGTAGACCATGACCACCTTCATGTTGCTGTTAAACAGATATTCCATACACCTTTCACCGTAATAGTTCCAGCCAAGGATAGTTGTGAAAGCAAAGAACACAAGGCAGACCATAAGAATAAATGCAGGTATCATTGACGGCAGGAACGAGAAGCCGGTCTGGAAAGCGTGATTTGTGACCTCAACGCCCTCAAAAGGCTTGCCTGTTACTGGGTTGATAGCCTCATAGCTTCCCATCATTACGATAGCAAGACCTGTCATAGTACATACAACGATAGTGTCGATAAATGTACCACACATAGAAACAAGACCTTGTCTTACCGGCTCTTTTGTCTGAGCGGCTGCGGCTGCGATAGGTGCCGAACCAAGACCTGACTCATTTGAGAAAATTCCTCTGGCAACACCCTTTTGTATAGCAATGAACATTGTAGGAAGAGATCCGCCTGCGATAGCCTTGAAGCTGAATGCCTGTTCAAAAATAAGGGCAACAGCGTGAGGGAGCCTCTGAATGTTTATAACAATAAGTGAAAGACAAGCAACTATATAAACGACCGCCATAAAAGGCACAACTACCTGAGAAACACTTGAGATCCTCTTTATGCCTCCGATAATAACAAGTGCGGCAAAAATAGTTATCAAAAGTCCAGAGATTATAACAGCCCATGTATAGTCAGCGCCAAAAATATTCACTGTATGTTCCTTTTTAGGATCAAAGAAAGCCTGAACTGCCGATGAGATACCATTCACCTGAGAGAAAGTACCGATACCAAAAAGACCAACGCAAGCGCCAAAGAACGCAAATACCTTTGCAAGCCACTTCCACTTCTTACCCATGCCATATTCTATGTAATAGAATGGTCCGCCGCAAACGTGTCCGTCAGCGTCCATACGTCGGTATTTGATAGCAAGAAAGCCCTCGGAAAATTTTGTTGCCATACCAAGGAGAGCAGCTATCCACATCCAGAGGAGCGCTCCAGGTCCGCCTGAAAGCACACCAATGGCTGTTGCAACACCGACGATATTTCCTGTACCTATGGTTGCGGAAAGTGCGGTGCAAAGTGCTGCAAAGCTCGATATCTCGCCTTTGCCACCATTTTCGTTCTGAAACATAAATTTCAGTGCCTTTGGCAGGTGGAATATCTGAAGAAGCCTTAGCCTAAAGGTGAGGAATATTCCCACAGCCATAATGAGTACGATAAGCGGTATGCCCCAGACATAGCCATCTATCGTTTCAAGTATTTTTGTAAATTTCTCCATGCCCTAAAAAATCCTTTCTTACAGAAAATAGGCAGTTTTTACGGAAAAACTGCCTTATTTCTCCCCTATCTATTTTTACGAAAGTAATTAGTCGCCCGTGGACTCTCTTAGAATTATCCTATGGTCAACAGTATAATAATGATTATCCTTAGTAGTCTTATTCATGTTCTCAATAAGCTTTGCCACAACAAGCTCGCCCATTTTTGAGCAAGGCTGTTCAACCGTTGAAAGTGTAGGGATTATCCACTCACACATGGATATATTGTCAAATCCCATTATGGCGACATCTTTGCCCACATCAATGTCCATATCTATTGCCTTGTGCATTGCAGAGATAGCAAGCAAGTCTGACACAGCGAAAATCGCCGTAGGCTTCTCAGCAAGTGCATTGAAATATTCAAACGCTCTGCCTCCGCAGTCATAGTCATAGGACTCTTTATAGATATATTCATTCTTTATCTCTATGCCATATTCTTTTAATGCTCTTATATAGCCGTTCTCTCTTGCAGTGGAGGAGATAGCCGCAGAGTTCGTTCCGATAAAGCCTATCCTTTTATGACCCTTTTTGATAAGAGCAGCGACAGCGTCAAACGCAGCCTGTTCATCGTCAACAGCGACAGTAAGCACATTTGCGCCCTCCACGCCCTCACAGCACAGAGCAACGTTATAATTCTCTGCGAGCTTATTAAGCGAAGCTGCGTCATACTGAGTGCCAAGAAGGATAACACCGTCAACAGTTCTGTTAAAAAGCATATTCATCTGCCTTGTTTCAGCGGTCGAGGTTGAATAGGAAACTGCAGTTATGATATCGTAACCAACTTGTCCTGCATATTCCTGCATACCCATGACTATCTTTGAATAAAGGGAATGTTCAGAGGTCGGCATAATTACAAGAATAACATTCGTTTCGCACTTTCTAAGATTTCTTCCCAGAAAATTCGGAGAATAGTTGAGCCTTGCAATAGTTTCATTGACTTTTTTTGTTGACTCATCTGATACGTTACAGCTTCCGTTGAGAACCCTTGACACTGTCGCCACTGAAACACCGGCTTCCTTGGCAACATCTTTTATTGTAATGCTCATAGATCTTATCCTTTCTGCGACAGCATACCGCTGAAATAGTCATACCATTATCAATTATAACATATTTTGAACAATTCTCCAATATACATTCCTAACAAAATTGTAAACGTTTTTTAGGCTAATTTAATTAAGAAACAGACTAAATGCTTGAAAAAGGAACAGTGATATGCTATAATATCATAAACGAATGATTTTTGAAAGGAAAATACGCAATGCTCCATGGTTATTTTGATATACCCACATTTCACTATTTTGAAGAAAAAAACACCTGGTCTGGCAGCAATTACACCAATTTCAGCTACCGCATAGACCCTATTCTCGGCGATGAAAAAGAGCTTTATGTCAGAGTATGGTACGGCACAAAGTGCGTCACGGAGGTAACAGACTTCGTGGCAGAATATCACGAAGAATACTCTGAAAAGGGTCTTGAAAACGTTCTGGCAGACCTGACGAAAGAATTTGAGAAATTCAAACTCATCAGAAAAGAGCTTTAACAACAAAAAGGCGAACACGGTTTCTCTGCATTAGCAGGAACGAACTGTGTTCGCTTTTATTTTTTTGTTATCAATACCACTCGTTTTCCTGAGTATTATAAACGTCAGCAGAAGAATCCGTCTCCATCGGCGTTGTCATAGCGTCAGCCGCAGATGAAGAATCCTTATTGTTCACAGGCTTCTCAGGTGAGATAAGCTGCTCAGACATAAGTCTTTTGCCACTTTCATCAACAAGACCAACATCAACAGCTGTCTGAACTATACCATCAGCAATAGCTTGTCCATACTCGGTAAGGTGTTCGTCAAAAAGCTTATTGTCGATATCCTCGGTTATAAATCCAAGCTCCACAAGACAGCTTGGCATAACAGTGTCGGCATTTATGTAGTAGTTTACACCGGAATTGCCAACGTAGCCATACTGTACTCCTCTATTTTCAGATATACCTACCTTTTCAAGATCATCAAGTATATTCTGTGCAAGCTTTGTGTCATATTCAGGCTCAGAATTGTTCACCCAAACCTCAACTCCCGAAATATCACCGTCATAGCTGTTCCGGTGAAGTGAAACATACATATCAGCCTTGGCGTTATTTGCCTTTGCACATCTTTCGTCAAGCTCAAGGAAAGAGTCATCATCTCTTATCATCACCACATTGACGCCGTATTTTTCAAGATATTTCTGCACCTCAAGTGCGACCTTTAAGTTATCGTCTTTTTCATATCTTTTTCCTGAGGCGTCAGTTGTGCCGCCGTCATAATCACCGTGACCTGCGTCAACACACACTGTAAAGTCCATATTTGAATACTTCGCAGGCTCGTCTTTTTTATCCTCAGCAGAAGAAGCGTCCTCCTTCACAACGACAGAAGATGTATTATTCAATACCTTGTTTGTTTTTTGCGTATCGTCTCCTTTGATCTTTGATACTACCAAGGCTGTCAGCTTTACCAGACCAGTCACAATGCCGATAAGTATTATCAATGCAATAATAATTCTGTTCCAGTATATTTTTTTCTTTTTCACCCTTCTGACAGGCTTTCGTCCGTAGATCTGTTCAAACTCCTCATCTGAAAGTGTATTCATTAGATCAAAGCTCCTGTAAAAAATTTATCCATTTTAATTATACCACACGCTCAACATTATTTCAAGACTGTTTGTTACCATATTGTAAGAATTTCGTTACTTTTAACGATTTTGCATATCACAAGTCTATTAATATACGCTATCTGCACAATAAAAAAGGGCAAGCAAAGACTGACACACAGCCTTTGTTTACCCCATTAAGCTCTTATTTTATTCCACCAATGTTCTCTCGTCACAATATTCGCAAACAAGCGTTGTGCCGTCGCCTTTGAACCAATGTGGCAGATACTTTTCATGGTGAGTGATACAGTTAGGATTTGAACAATCAATGTGCTTATGCACTCTGCCCTTCATAAGCGGCTGCGAAGCACCATCGCCGTTTATAACTGTAAGTATGAGTGCCATTCTGATATACATACCGTATTTTGCCTGCTTGAAATACATTGCTCTCGGGTCGTCGTCCACCTCGATAGCTATCTCATCGACTCTTGGCAGAGGGTGAAGCACGATAAGGTCAGGCTTTCCCATTGAAAGCTTTCTTGTATCGAGTATGTAATTTCCGCTCTGAGACTGATACTCCTCCTCAGAAGCAAAACGCTCTTTCTGTATTCTTGTCATATATAGCACGTCAAGCTCACCGATAACCTCTTCAAGGTCGGTAACTTCTTTGTACTCCATGCCTGCCGCTTCAAGGATATCCTTTACATACACAGGCAAAGCAAGCTCAGAAGTTGAAACTAATATGAACTTATTGTTTGGAAAACATACCATTGCTTTAATAAGGGAATGGACTGTTCTGCCGTTTTTAAGGTCACCGCAGAAGCCTATGGTCAGGTTATCCAGTCTGCCCTTTTCTTCTCTAAGTGTAAGCAGGTCTGTAAGTGTCTGTGTTGGGTGGAGGTGTCCACCGTCGCCTGCGTTGATAACAGGGCAATCAGCAGTGAGTGCCGCAGCCTTTACCGATCCAGCGGTAGGGTGACGCATTACCATGATATCAGCATAGCCGGAAACTATCTTTGTGGTATCCTTGATATTCTCACCCTTTGCAACGGAAGAAGTGGCAGGATTATCAAAGCCTATTATCGTTCCCCCAAGACGGAGCATAGCGGTCTGGAAAGACATCTGCGTTCTTGTTGACGGCTCATAGAAAAGAGTACCCATTATCTTGCCCTTGCAAGCCTCGCTGTAGGCGGCAGGATTTTGAACTATCTTATGACCGAGATCAAGAAGTTTCAGCCACCAAGATACTGGATAGTCATTAAGATCAATAAGATCAAGTCTGTTTTTTTGCTTACTCACATCAAACACCCTCTCAAATATTCAGACATACATTATGCCGCACAATCCTTGTACGGCATTTTCTTTATTATATCACATCTGTTCCATTTTTTCAAGTACATAGCCCATATTATTTAAGCAGGTCAAAATTTGTTTCATCTGCAAACTGGTCGCAGTCATACATAAATAATATCTGGTCATATGCACTCGTATCAGCCACGTCAGAAAGGGTCTTGCCCTCCTCTTTGAGCTTGTCAGGGTCTACCAAGGTTATCTCGCTGTAGTGTGGGGTAAGAAACGGCACAAGGGTATTGGCATAGCTTCCTTTGATGATAAGAAGCTTTGGTGCGTCCTCTGCAGTTGTCTTGACCGTTGCCTTAGTAAAGTTGTCACCTTGCAGGAAGATAGCCGTTTTATCTGCTGTTTTCAGAGCAGATCTAAAATAAACAGATTTTGAGGTAAGCACCTGATCTCCTCTGTAAAGCTCCACAGAATCCACAGTGGTCTTATACTTTGAGCGGAAGATGTTCACTCTGTCTGCGCCTATGCTGTTATAGCAAAGTTCACTGTAAAGTCCCCCATAATAAGAATTTGAGGTATATTCTTGATCGTAATTGGAAAGAACGACCGGCTCAAAACCCAGCTCTTTTATGCCGTCTGCATAGGCAAAATACGCCCCGAAGGAAGTCCACTTTCTATCCGTACGATAGTAAACGTAATTATTTCTTGCAGAATACATAGGAAAAAACGTATCTATAGTGTCTATCCTGCTGTCCAGGTCATAATAGATATTATCTATCATTTCACGCTGGTCTGTGTTTGAAGTATAAGCAGGCAGCTTAGCAGAATAGATACCTGCGGCAGTCGGAGCTAACATAACATATACAGGTGTATCTGTGTTTTCTGAAAATTCATTTATCTGCGAGATATTTTTATCAAGCCTGTCCTTATCAAAATCTGTGATCTCTACAAGACGATTTTTAAGGATATAGATATTATCAAAATTTTTCTTACCAGTCATCACAAACATGGTCGTTCTGAGCGACTTCCAATTTGAGCTTAGAGGAAAATTACTGCTAACATAGGTCTGAACGTTATGTCTTATATCTGAACTGTCTGCCTTTTCACTTTCAGATCCATGTCTGCCCATCACGAGAGTATATGCCGCAAACATTATGACTATTACAAAAAATGCGCTTACTGCGATATAATCAGCAGCCTTTTTCATTAATGTTCACTCCTCCCATTTTATCTCACAAATAAATTCATAGACGAATTACCTCCGCCCACAAGAAACGCTGTACTGATAAGCAGAAATCCTATAGTGAGCATTGGCTCGATTATGTAAACTATATTAGTATTGAGCTGCATTATCCTGCGTTTGAGATATCTGCCGATACCTGTTGCAAAAAAGCCGCAGATTAGATACATCACAACTCTTGTTTTTATCACATACGATGCAAGAACATCTCCTGCAAAGCTTCCCCCGCCGAGCATTGCGGCAACATATCCGCAGGCTGAAGGAAGGCTGTCTATCGCAAGAAACGGCAGACCTATAAGAAACAGAACATTCATCACCGCACATCTTACCCATGTCGGCACAGCCGCAAGAATATTTTTCAAGAGATATTCTATTCCAAGCATAACACAAATAAACGCTGCCCACAGCATTGTGTGTCTGCCGTAGCCATACCAAACCGAGCCTGCAAGCACAGACAGTATCAATGCCCAAAGGCAAACGCTGTCTTTACTTCTACATATAGGTCTGTAGAAATAATCTCTCACCCAACTATAAAAGGTGCAGGCAAATCGTTTTATAAGCTCATTGAAGCCTGCTGACATAAACGGCAGATCAAAGTTATCAGGAAGTTCAAAGCCGAGCATTGAACCAATACCCTGTGCAATATGCGAATAAGCTCTAAGCTCATAGTAGAACGCAAAGGAGAAAGCTATTATCCCAAGCCATGCACAAGCTGCGGAGAGCGAGTCTGCACTTACTCCCCTTATGTGCTGCCACATCTCGTACATAGGATCCGACAGAAAAAGCTTCTCCGCAAAGCCTATAAGCATAAGCTTTATGCCCTCTGCAAGCTTTCCAGAGGTTATGACAGGTTTTCTAAGCTGTTCGCTTATATCCGAAAATCTGAGTATCGGTCCACAGTAAAAGCATGGGAAAAAGCATATATATTGAGATACCAAAAGAAAATTCTTCTCAAGCTCTATTTCTTCCCTATAAATATCCATGCAGTAGGAAATGCCATGGAGAGTGAAAACGCCCGCTCCCCACACAGGGAAAAGCTTTAGCATTGCGCCTTTGCCTGTGAATATAGACGTCACGTCATAGCTGCTGTGACCGCTTCTTATGAATACAAGAAGCACTGCCATATTTACTGCCACCGATAATATGAGCCATAGCCTTTTAAGTCCTTTTTTGTCTGCAAAGCGGTGGATAAGCCTGCCGCAAAAGTATGATACAACATCACACACCGCCATTGGTATTATCCCCCAGGTGGACGCCCACAGACACAGCGCAACTGTTCCAAGCAGGAACACGGCTTTTCTGAAACGCACCCCTGACACAGCGTATACTCCCATAAAAACAGGAAGAAAGAAATATAAAAATTCAAGACTAACCAACGCTATTCTCCTTGTCTTTATTGTTTTCTGAGGTCAATTCCTCTATGAGTGCTTGCAAGCTTTCTTTATCGAGCATTGTGTTCACCACTTCAAGCAGTGCGTTTGCAGTGAGCTTTTGGGGCAGCGACAGCTTTTCGCACACAAGCTGTCTGAGCCTGCTGCTGTTAGTTCTGCCGCTTAGACCTAGCTGATAAAAGTCAAGCTTGGTCATTAGTTCTCTGTCTGCGACCTTTTCACCTATAATGCCTGCTTTTTCAAAGGCTTCCCTGATAATATCCGCAGGAACGCCCTCGACCCCTAACAAGCCCTCTTTTGACGGCTCTGTTTTGCGCTTTTCTTTGCCGAATATCTCAGGAACATACACGTTCACGATATCGCCTTTGGGGACGATACCCTTTATATGCCCTCTTATGCGAAAGCCTGCTGTGTCAGAGTCAGTAAGAATTGCTATTCCGCCATGCTGAGCATAGTATCTTATAAGCGCTGCCTTGTCAGGGTCTTTATAGATACGAAAGCCGTTAGTGACGATTATAACGCC
Organism: Ruminococcus sp. RTP21359st1_H3_RTP21359_211015; assembly: GCF_040909065.1. Lineage (NCBI taxonomy): Bacteria > Bacillati > Bacillota > Clostridia > Eubacteriales > Oscillospiraceae > Ruminococcus > Ruminococcus sp. RTP21359st1_H3_RTP21359_211015. The sequence continues at coordinate 6,635 of NZ_JBDGDD010000002.1, read as the reverse complement.
GTCAACTATGGACGAAAGCTTTATCTTATCATATTTTCCCTCAACGATTATTGCCCTTGATATTTTAAGTTTTTCCATTTACTAACACCTTAACGCCATTGACCTTGCAAGCCCCTGCTCGAGGGTGAGCATATCTCCGTCTTTTCCCCGTGACCTTGTTTTGAGCATAAGGTCGGTTTCAGAAAGTATCTCAAGCGTTTTTCTTATACGCTCCGCCGAGATATTTCCGCACTCGGAATAGGCGTTTTTTACTGCAAACTCTCTGTTCTTCGCATAGGAAAAATCTTTAGCCACGTCTGCAACGCTCCTGCCAGAGGAACGTGCAAGCTTCGCCCTATAGATATCCGCAAGGGAAAAGCCGATTATTCCTATTATAGCATATGGTTCATAATTCTGCACATCGAGTTCACGCAAACGTGTGAAGACCATTGCCGCATTGCCTCTGAGGATATTTATTGCAAGAGAATATCCGTCCGACTCGATACGCCTGATACAAAGCAAGTCGATATCCTCTCTTGTTACCTCCCTGCCCTCTGCATAAGCCGAAAGCTTTTCAAGCTCCTTGCTGATAAAAGCTGTATCACAAAGGCAGAGATTTGCAAGATACTCTGCGTTGCTTTTTGTTATGGTACAGCCGCTTTTTGCAAGATAGGTGGATATAGACTTTCCAAGGTCGGAAGCCCTTTTGTATTCAAAGTTGCAGACAGTGCCGTGCTTTTCGCAGAAATCTGCAAAGCGCTTGTTTTTGTCTGTAAGATACTTTTTGTTCTTGAAAAGGTCAACTCCTGTGGCATAGATTATCACTGTGGTGGTTTCGCCAAGAGAGCCCAGGATCTTTTTCAGGTCGTCCAGATCGTCCTTAGTCACTGCGTCTATATTAAGGTCGTTTATAGTCACCACCACACGTTCAGCCATAAAAGGCAGAGCTTCGCAAGCGTCTGTAAGCATTGGAAAATCAAGATTTTTGCCGTCAAGCTTATGAAAGTTCATGACCTGAGCGTCAGCAGGGCAAAGCTTGTTCACAAGCCTTTTTGTAAAGCTTTCAAGTGCCGCTGTATCATGTCCGTAAAAATAATAAAGGCTGTCGATATCATTCTCTCTTATCGTTTTACCAAGAGCCGAAGCCGTAAGCAAAGCCATAGTCCGTCCTCCTTATCTGCGAATTTTTCATATCTATCATCAATGGGTATTCTTCATCTGTTGTGTCAAGGTTTCTGCCGTTTATGGTGACAGAACCTTTTTCTATAGTGACCACACAGCCCTCGGCTGTAATTTTATATCCGTCCTCCAGTGCTTCTACCTTAACACCGTTCCAATCAAGCTGTGCGCCTGTCATGAACGGCAGTTCGCTGTCATTATCAGGCTCGCCATTTATATAAAATCTATCAGGTCGTATAGTCATCTGCTCGTTATATTTCGTTATAGTGTAATACTGTTCGCCGCTTATAAACGCACCTTTTAGTTCATTTATACCGTAAAGCTCCAAAAAGCTTTCCATACCGCTGTTGAGCTTGCCCTTACTGCCGATATCGAAAACCATACCTTTTGTTTTATCATACAGCACAGCCTGCACTGCATTTCCTTTTGGCATTACAACTATCTTTACCGAGCCTCCAAAAGCAAGAGAAAAATTATACACCGCTGTCCAACATACAAGCATTAGAGCAGTGCAAAAAGCCCCAAGCTTTACTGACTTTCTCAGGAACATGACCGCCACAGGCACTAGGCAGGTAACGAGCATTACAATGCCAAGTGGTCTTACTCCACGAGGAAGATAGGCAAAGCTGAATTTTGAAAACAGCTCAGCAAGAAACAGAACGACTTTCAGAAGATACTTTACCACCGTCAGCACAGGATAGGCTATTATTGCCGCACCGCCTGTTACCGCAGTTATTACTGTCAGACCCAGAGCAAGGGTACAGACAGGCACCAGCAGGATATTTGATAGTGGTGCAACAAGGGATATTTCGCTGAAAAACATTAGCTGAACTGGCATTGTGCAAAAAAGTATCGTCACCGCATTTACTGCCTGCCGTTCAAGGCTGTACAAAATGCCTTTGCCCTTTACAAGTGCCGCTGCTTTCGGGCAGACCGTGCCTATCACAAATGTTGCAGTGAATGACAGCAGGAATGAGCAGTCCGCCGCCGCATAGGGCGAAAGGGTAAGCAGTATAACAGCGCAAAGGCAGAGAGTATTTGCTGGGTCTGGTCTGCGGTAAAGGAGCGGTGCGGCAGTGACCAAGGTCAGCATAACAGCCGCCCTCACAACGGATACTGAAAATCCTGCAAAGACTGCAAACGCCCACATTGCCACAGTTTGGACGGCAAATATCACACGCTTATCCTTGCTTAGTTTCTGCATGAGCCAGCCTATCATGGCACTTATTATGACCACATGAGTTCCCGACACGGAAAATATATGACCTATGCCACTACGATAGACCGTGAGCTTCGTTTGCTTTGAAAGCTCAGTTTTATCTCCGCAGAGCATTGCAGCGGCAAAACCGCCCTCATCCCCGCCTATGATATCGTTTATCAACATGAACATCTTGTCACGATAGTGCATTATACTGCGTAAAATGGTGTTTCCGCCGCCTGTGACTTCTATGCTTTCAGCGGTCGAACCTTGGAGAAAAACGCCTTTAGGCCGCTCATACTGCTCTGATTTGAAATTGATGCTGTCTTTTATCCTGCTGACCTTTACTGTCGCCACGATATTGTCATAGTAATCATAGTCAAGGTCATCTGCATAAAAGGTCAGCCTGCCTTTTACTCCCCCAACGGTACCATTGACACTTAATCGACAGGTGTCAGAGCCTATATAGCTTATGTCGGTTATCTCGCCTTTAACTGTTACGGTCTTTCCGTCTAAAGCTGTCAGTTTATCATAGAAAATGTGAGTATAAGCGGTATTGACTCCCACCGCTATCAGGAACGAAACAAAGCAGAGAGCTATATGCTTTTGGTATCTCTTAAAAAGCGCAAAGGCTGTAATGGCTACACACGCTGACGCAAGTGCAAAAACTGTGTTGTTCCTGCCCCAGCCAATGGTACAGAGAAACAGCCCTGCAAAATACGAAAAGCCGATATAACAGCTTTTTCTCACCACTTCCGCCGTCCCCCTTAAAACTAAGGGCGGATAAGAAATTTACCCGCCCGTTTGATTTCTTTAACCGGCTGGCCAAGCAAGTGGTCTGCCTGCAAGAAGATGAAAATGAATGTGGAAAACACTCTGTCCTGCCTGCTCGCCGCAGTTGGAAACAACTCTGAAGCCGTCCTTAAGGTCGAGGTCTTTGGCAAGCTTTGCGATAACTTCATAGATATGTGCGATAACTGCACTGTTCTCAGGGGTTATCTCATCAAGCTTTGAAATATGCTGCTTAGGGATAACAAGATAATGAATCGGAGCTGTAGGAGCAATGTCCTCAAAAACGTATGTCAGCTCGTCCTCGTATATTTTCTTTGAAGGTATTTCCCCGGAAATAATTTTACAAAAAAGACAATCTTCCATTTATCTCTCCACCTTTCAAAAAGGGGTAGGCTGCACAGCATTTTGCACAGCCTTTGCCCATATTATTTTACAAATTCGCCAACTATTTCGTTTACCTTGTCAAGTGCCTCGTCTATCTTAAATCTATCGCCTATACCAGCCATAGCAGAGTCAGGACGTCCGCCGCCCTTACCGCCTGTGAGTGCGGCTACCTTGCCGGCTATCTTGCCTGCGTGAGCACCCTTTGCAACAGCATTCTTGCCGCAAACTACAACAAGGTTTGCCTTTTCACCGTCAACGCCTGCAACAACTGCAACTGCGTCAGCTTCTCTTGCTTTAAGCTCGTCGCCCATTTTTCTGAGCATATCAGGTCTTGTATTTGTGAGCATTGCAGTGACCACCTTAACGCCGTTGACCTCATACGGATTATCGAACAGTGACTTTGTTTTGAGATTTGTTATCTCAGCCTGCAAAGCGTCTCTTTCCTTTTCAAGATCCTTGACTTCCTGCATGATAGTGTGGCATCTCTTTACGATGTCCAGTGGGTTTGCAAGCTTAAGGCTTTCAGCCGCCTGCTGGATAGTTGCGGCTCTTTCCTCAACAAGCTCCAGAACGCCTCTGCCTGTTACGGCTTCGATACGTCTTACGCCTGAAGCTACAGAGCTTTCGGAGATTATCTTGAACAGACCTATTCTTGAAGTATTGTCAAGATGTGTACCGCCACAGAACTCGATAGAAGCTGTTTCGTCACCGTCACCCATTGTTACTACCCTTACAGTTTCACCGTATTTCTCACCGAACAGAGCCATAGCGCCAAGCTTCTGAGCTTCTGCGATAGGCATTTCTTCCATTTTTATATCAAGAGCTTCAAGGATATACTTGTTTACAAGTGCTTCGACCTTGAGCTTCTCCTCTGCTGTCATTGCGTTGAAGTGTGAGAAGTCAAATCTAAGTCTGTGGGCGTCAACGAGCTGACCTGCCTGATGAACGTGTTCACCGAGAACTTTTCTCAGTGCAGCCTGAAGCAGATGTGCGCAACTATGGTTTCTCATAACAGCGTAACGTGTCTTTCTGTCAACAGTGAAGTGAGCCTTCTGACCTACAGCTATCTCGCCCTCTTCAACAACCGCCTTATGAGCGAACTTGCCTGCAACGACCTTCTGTGTGTCAACGACTCTGCACTTACCGCTTTCTGTAACGATAGTACCGATATCGCCCACCTGTCCGCCGCTCTCTGCATAGAATGGCGTCTGTGAAGATACGATATATACTTCATCGCCAGCCTTTGCGTTTTCGATAAGCTCATCATCAGTTGTGATGAATGATATCTCGCTGTCGCCCTCGAGCTTGTCATAGCCGATGAACTCTGTGTGGAAATTCTTGTCTATCTTATGGAAAACAGTTTCGTCTGCACCCATATACTTTGTTGCAGCATGAGCGTTCTTGGCTGTTTCTCTCTGCTTTGCATAACACTCAGCAAAGCCCTCCTCATCACAGGTCATGCCCTTTTCTTCAAGGATCTCTCTTGTAAGGTCGATAGGGAAACCGTATGTGTCGGAAAGCTTGAAGCAGCTCTCACCGTCAAGCTCCGTCTTGCCGTCTTTCTGCATCTGTGCGATAAGATCGTCAAGTATCTTCATACCTCTGTCGATAGTGGCATTAAAGTTCTGCTCCTCAGTTGTAAGCACTTTTACGATATAGTCATACTTTTCTTCAAGCTCGTTATACTCACACTTGTTGCAGTCAACAACAGTTTTTACAAGGTCTTTGAGGAAAAGTCCGTTTATGCCGAGAAGCTTTCCGTGACGAACGGCTCTTCTGAGCAAACGTCTCATAACGTATCCTCTGCCCTCGTTTGACGGCAAAATTCCGTCAGATGCCATGAATGTTACAGAACGGATATGGTCTGTGATAACTCTGATAGAAACGTCCTTTTTGTACTCCTTGCCATACTCACAGCCTGCTATCTTACAAACGTGATCTCTGATAGCCTTTACTGTATCAACGTCAAAGATAGAGTCAACGTCCTGCATGATAGAAGCAAGTCTTTCAAGACCCATACCTGTGTCGATATTTTTCTGCTTAAGTGGAGTATAAGTGCCGTCCTCATGTCTTTCAAACTGTGTGAACACAAGGTTCCAGAACTCCATGTATCTGTCGCAGTCGCAGCCGACCTTACAATCAGGCTTGCCACAGCCATATTTCTCTCCTCTGTCGAAATAGATCTCTGAACATGGACCGCAAGGGCCGTCTGTTCCTGCCTCCCAGAAGTTGTCTTCCTTGCCCATTCTTACGATATGATCCATTGGAACGCCGGCGTCCTCATGCCATATCTTCTCAGCCTCGTCATCGTCCTCATAAACAGAAATATAAAGTCTGTCCTTTGGCAGTTTGAGTACCTGTGTAACATACTCCCAAGCCCATGCAATGGCTTCTTTCTTGAAGTAATCACCGAATGAGAAGTTACCAAGCATTTCAAAATATGTGCCATGTCTTGCCGTCTTACCAACGTTTTCAATATCGCCAGTTCTGATACACTTCTGACAAGTTGTCATTCTTGTTCTAGGAGGTGTTTCCTGACCTGTGAAGTAAGGCTTCAGAGGCGCCATACCTGCAACGATAAGCAGCAGGCTGTTATCGTTCTGAGGTACTAGAGGGTAGCTCTTGTGTCTTAAGCAGCCCTTGCTCTCAAAAAATTTTAGATAAGATTCACGCAGTTCGTTAAGTCCTGTCCATTCCATAAATTCAGATCCTTCCAAATGAAATTATTCGCAAAATAAAAAAACGGCTCGTCCCTAAACATGGGACGAAACCGACAGTTCCGTGTTACCACCCAAATTGCCGAACTCAACGCCCGACCACTCGAAGCCCTTTAACGCAGAGCATACGTTGCTGTTTTCAGCACCGCTCAGGTTAGCCACCGAACTTGCCGCAAAGGCTTTCACCCACCGCCTTTTCTCTTTACCGACACTGTTTCGGATAATTCCGTCACCGCATTTTGCATATATTGATATTATAAAGCATAACACGACGATTGTCAAGCACTTTTTTATTAATAAAATATCCATTGTGTAGTGCTACAATAGATATTGGACAAAATTAAGAAAAAAGAAAAGAGAGATAGGCAAAAATCTGATAAAATAAA
>NZ_JBDGDD010000001.1:164285-194978 GCF_040909065.1 Ruminococcus sp. RTP21359st1_H3_RTP21359_211015 | reverse complement strand
TTTGAAATGCTAATTCTTGAAAGTGCAGGGATCTCAGCCGTTTCAAGAACTTTCTTGCAGACTGTACATTCCTTGTGCATTGAGCCTTTAACTCCGATAGAAGCCGCCTTGTCAGTTATCCAACCGCTTGATTTGTGACCTGTGGCATTTATCACTGTCTGAGCCTTGATAACAGTATTGCAAACTGAACAATGTGAGCCGTCTGTTTTGCCTGCGGTGGTGCAAGTAGCAGGGTAGCCCTTATCGGTAACTGCAGTGTGACCCTTTGCAGGAAGCTTTTCTGTAACTGTCGCATTGCACTTTGTGCAAGTCTTTGTTTTTGTACCCTCTGATGTGCAGGTCGGCTGTTTTGTTACAACCGAATTTCCGTAGCTGTGACCTGTTGCTTTTGTTGTGCTGTCCTTGTATGAAGTACCGCAAACAGAACACTTGTGGAGAGTGTAGCCGTCAGTAGTGCAAGTAGGTGCAACAACTGTGTCAGCATATTTGTGTGAAGTCTTTGCTATAGTTTCTGTAACTGTCGCATTGCACTTTGTGCAAGTCTTTATAGCAGTACCCTCTGATGTGCAGGTCGGTTGTTTTGTTACAACAGAATTTCCGTAGCTGTGACCTGTTGCTTTTGTTGTGTTGTCCTTGTATGAAGTACCGCAAACAGAACACTTGTGGAGTGTGTAGCCGCCAGTAGTGCAAGTAGGTGCAACAACTGTGTCAGCATATTTGTGTGAAGTCTTTGGTATAGTTTCTGTAACTGTCGCATTGCACTTTGTGCAAGTTTTTGTTTTTGTACCCTCTGATGTGCAGGTCGGCTGTTTTGTTACAACAGAATTTCCGTAGCTGTGACCTGTTGCTTTTGTTGTGCTATCCTTGTATGAAGTACCGCAAACAGAACACTTGTGGAGAGTGTAGCCGTCAGCAGTGCAAGTAGGTGCAACAACTGTGGTTGTGTAGCTGTGGGAAAGCTTTGCAATTGTTTCTGTTACTGTTGCTCCGCACTTTGTGCAAGTCTTTGTTTTTGTACCCTCTGATGTACAGGTCGGCTGTTTTGTGATAACAGCACTGCCATATGTGTGGCTCGTGCATCCGCAGGTGAATTTGTATGTCTTTGCTACAGACGGATTGTATGTAGGATAAATTTTTACAGTGAGTGAACCGCCGTTTTTGAATGTGATACGTCTGATATCATTAGCATAGTTTTCAAGCTTATTTACACTTACCATACTGCGATCAGAAAATTCAACTGTGTAGTCTGTATCGTCATAAAGCCAGAAATCAATGCTGTCGCCCACACTGAACTGAGTTTTGCTCAATACGCTTGAAAAGGACGTATTCGAAAGGTCTGTGCGCCAATAAACAGTGGTAGAGGTCGGAACTGTGAACTTATTCACATAGCCGCAAGACTTGCAGGTCTGTGTTACAGTGCCGTCAGTTTTTGATGCGTACTTTGTTTCGTAGTCATGACCTGTTTTGACGTCAACCGTCTTTATATCGTCAAGATTTGAAAGGTTCAGGGAGTTAAAGGTCACGTTATTTTTATCGTAAACATACCAAACTGCTCTGCCGTTTTTGATAACAGGCTGGCAATCTGAAAGGCTTCCCTCAAAGGTGTGTATACTGCCGTTTACTGTGCCGTCAGCGTTTAGCTTCACACAGTTTACCTTTGTATCTCTGGCCCACAATAGCAAAAAGCTGTTATTATTTATCTTCACAAGCTGTGGAGCAGAAGCTGAGTCTGTACCCTCTGCATAAGAAGTTATCTTATTGAGCTTGTTTGTGGAAAGGTCCTTTGAAACAGCGGAAACGTAGACGTTTCGTGTTTCTGACGTATTGATATAATCAAGGTCAACTGTACTCTGTGCCACGATATAGCTTGATGATGACACATCAAAGCCGCCTATAGCCGCACCTGTATAGTTATAGTGACCGGCGGTATATTCAGGGTATGTTACAACGTCGATATTGCTGACCTGTTCAAAATAACTTGGGAAAAATTTGCCTGTAGTAAAATCAGAATTATACTTCACCAGAACGGCAGAACGTGGATGAGCGTCACCATGGTCGAGGGCGACTATATGGTTGCCGTCGGTTTTTATAAACTGATTGAAGGAGTGGCTCACATAGCCATAATCAACGTTCATGATGCCGGTATACGAATCAGTGATAGTCATTGAAGGCATATCCACTTCAATGGTAACATTAGACTGATGATTATTGCCGTCGCTTGATTTATACATTTCGTGGCAGGTTCTCACAAGCAGGTGGTCACCGCTATGGGTCATTCTTGCCGAGCCTGCATCGAATGGAACTGTAGTGTTAGCTCCATACAGACCGCAGGACTTTATTTTGTTCCAATTCTTATCATACTTCGTTATACGGAAAACCTCAAGGGAGTCGTTTTGTTTCGGATTTTCCTGACCGCTAAGGACATAATAATTATTGCCGGAGTCATAGAAAGCGCCAAAGATCGGCAGTTCATTATCGATAAGCTTAGTGCTGAGCGGTTCAAAATCAGAGCTGTAATATTCCACAAGGAGCTTGCCCTCGATAGCACCTGACTGGACACGCATATAATTGCCGTTGTCACACACTGTCAGGTAAGATTTCACTGTGTCAGACCATTGCACATAGTCCTGATCATTCACATTAGAGCCTGAATACGCAACACATTGCGCCACGGCAAAGGCACTGAACGATCCAGCAGACACAGCAGTAGAAACAGCCATTGCGCCAGAAAGGACAATGCTCAACATTCTTTTCTTCATATTCATTAATTTCATCACCTCATACAAAAACTTTTAAACGAGAACACCTTTATATATATAATATCACAACGCAAAGCATATGTCAATGAAAATAAGTTACAATGAGAATGATTTCAATAAATTCGTCATACACCAAAGGTCAACGCAGTAAAAAAGAGCAAAGAGGATACAAAACAGAAAAAAACGCCTTGACAAGGTTTGATGGGTGTGATATAATATTACAGTGGTATTTCGAGGTGTGGCTCAGTTTGGTAGAGCGCTGCGTTCGGGACGCAGAGGCCGTGGGTTCAAGTCCCGTCACCTCGACCAGTCACTCGCCGTGACGGGCATTGTCCGTCATGGCTTTTTTTATTATCAGAACTTAACGCCGCAGGGGGAGTTTTTGTATTACCTAAAAAAGTAGGGTTATGCTTTGGAGAACCGAAAAGCGTAACTCTTTTTATTTTGGTCGAAACGCAGGCTTGAACCCACTGTTCAACGTCCCGTCACCTCGACCAGTCACTCGCCGTGACGGGCATCGTCCGTCATGGCTTTTTTTATTATCAGAACTTAACGCCGCAGGGGAAGCTTTTGTATTACCTAAAAAAAGTAGGGTTATGCTTTGAGAAACCGAAAAGCGTAGCCTTTTTTATTTTGGTCGAAACGCAGGCTTGAAGCCACTGTTCAACGTCCTGTCACCTCGACCAGTCACTCGCCGTGACGGGCATCGTCCGTCATGGCTTTTTTATTATCAGAACTTAACGCCGCAGGGGGAGTTTTTGTATGCTCCACATAGCAAAAGTGCCTTATGACTAGCATTAAGGCACTTTACCGATTCAATCTTTCCCCAACCTCTCCGAAATCTCCAGCACAAGCTTCTGATCCTTCTCAGAAAGCCTCGACACGCTCTCAACTATTTTCTGCGTTAGTGCAGGGTTTTTGCTGCCATCGTCGAAAAACTGCTTCGGAGTGACTTCAAGATACTCGCAAATGGCAAGAAATTCACCAAGGGACGGCATCGTCCGACCCGATGATATGCTTTGAATATACCCTTTACTGTGTCCGAGTGCAAGGCTCATCTTGTATTCGGACACATTTTTTTGCAATCTAAGCTGCGTAATTCTGTTGCTGATATCCTTTTCCGTCATTTTCATTCTCCCTTCGTCGATTTGTATCACTATACCCATTATAATATATATAATGTGACAATATTACCGCTTATATTAGTATTATTTCTTGACATATACCGCTAGAAAGGGTTATAATGTAAAAGTAAACTAATTTTAAACGGACATACCTTTGTCTGGCAATTATGCTATACTGAAAGCAAGATAAAACGACAAAATACGATGATTTGCCGCACCGATAATTTGACATTTTTGGTTAAAACAAAAAAATATTCTACGAAAACGTTATACTAAGCTGTCAGCTTAACAAATTCAAAATCAAATGTGGTATAATTAAATCATACATTAATTGTTAGTTTTATTATAGAGGTGATAATTATTAAAATAGAAAATTTATCCATGTCGAATATTTTGGTTTATAATCCAATTATTAATGACTCAGACAGTGTAAAAAGAGAATATTTTGAACGGCTGAAGAAATATCTGAAAATTGGCGGTTTTGATAAACGAATATACGAAAAGTCATTGCTTGAAGCATATGAGAAAATAATTTTGACTCATAAAAGTGCTGATATCGTCCACGACATCTCTTTTTATCGTAATCTTATTGTGTTTGATCTTTTACATATATTAGGCTGCTATGTAAACGACACCACAATAAGAAAATTAAAGCAAATAGAAAAGCAATATGTATCAGATTTTCAGATAAGGTCAGGTCAATGGAACTTGATGCTTCCTCTGGCAGCTTCACTAACAAACTCCGTGAAGATCTCTTCTTCAATACGTAGACATTTATCTGACATCGAAAAAAAATATGCAGATGTATTTATGCACAACCTTGCATTTCGTAACAAAAAGCCATTCAGAATTATGGTAACAGCGACTATGAGTGCAGGCAAATCAACCTTTATCAACTCATTAGTCGGCAAATATGTATGTTTGTCTCAGAATATGGCTTGCACAAGTAAAATACACAGCATATACAATAAGGCTTTTGAGGACAATTATTTTTACGAATACGATCACGACTTAGTCATGACAGCAGGACGTGAGGAGTTAGTAAATGATAATGAACTTAATTACACTGACAAAATAATAGTTGCAGGTCATTTTAATGGAATATTATCAGACGAGAGGATATTAATTGACGATTCTCCAGGAGTGAATTTCAGTGAAGACAGCTCTCATCGTGAAATAACCGAAGCCATGCTCAAACGTAAAAAATACGATCTTCTCATATATGTGATGAACGCAACTCAGCTCTCCACAAATGATGAGAATGAACATCTGGAGTTTGTGAGGAAAACAATCGGTAAAACGCCATTGATCTTTGTGCTTAACAAAATAGACAGTTTCAATGAAGAAGATGAAAATGTGCGTGATGTGATAGATCGACAGATACAATATCTTAAAAGCAAAGGTTTTAAAGAACCGATAGTTTGTCCACTCTCTGCACGGGCTGGTTATCTGTCAAAGACTTGCCAAAACAGCACTTTGAGCAGAAGCGATGAACGCACGCTGTATTATCTGATAGATAAATTTGAAAGAATGCGGCTTAAAGAATATTATAAAACTTCATTTCCGCAAATAAAGGTGCCGTACAGCGATGACGAAATAGAACAGCTCCAAAACTCCTGCGGATTATCATACACAGAAAAAATCATAAAAAATTATATAAACGGAGGTAAAAAATTATGACACAGGTCAATGTAAAGTATAATCCCTACAAACTTGAAACACAGATCAAGATCAACGGAAAAGCTATCCAGAATGACAGCGCCCTTTACAAATTGGTAAAAGGAAAAAGACTTCAGGAATGGGTTGGTAACTTCCCCAAAATGCTGGTTGATGACCAGAACACTGTCGAGCTGAAAGTTGAATTCAATGGTATGGCTCTTGATTGGGATGACTTTGAGGACGCATTTAAGACAGCTAAATCAGACGGTGTGATAAGAAAGCTTGAAATGAATTTTGTTGAGGGAAAAAGCGACGAAGCTGTTACAGATAATATCGTCAAAATATTCTATGACCTGAGAAACAGCGGGATAGAAGATTTTAAAGACCCGAAGCTTGTCAAGGCATTTGATAATATCAACAACTCAGTTTTCCCTATAAACGTTATTGCAACAATGAGTTCAGGAAAATCTACACTTATCAATGCCCTGCTCGGCAAGAAGTTAATGCCTTCAAAAAATGAAGCTTGCACGGCAACTATAACTGAGATACTTGATAATGATGAAGATACATTCTGTGCCATTGTACATGATGAAGACGAAAACCCTATCAAAGAGATACAGGAACTTACCTATGATATCATGTGTGAACTGAATGCAGACGAGCAGGTACACAGAATATCCGCAGAGGGAAATATCCCGTTTCTTGACGCCAGAAGCACTGCTCTTATGCTTGTTGACACCCCAGGCCCTAACAACTCACAAAATCAGGCTCACAAGAATACTACATACAGAGCCATAAACAGCGACGCAAACAACCTTATCATCTATGTACTCAATGGCACACAACTCAGCACAAATGATGACGCTTCCCTGCTGTCATATGTTGCCGAACAGATGAAAAAGGGCGGCAAACAGGTAAGAGACAGATTCCTTTTTGTTGTTAATAAAATGGACGGCTTTAATCCTGATGAAGAAGATATCGAAAAAGCTATCGAGTCTGCAAAGAGATATCTTGCAAATTACGGAATAGAAATTCCGCAGATATTCCCTTGCTCGGCATACACTGCTCTTAATATCAGAACATACCTTAAAGATGTAGATATCGATAATCTTACAAGAGCAGACGAAAGAAAACTTCCGTCTGCGGCAAGAGATACGCTACCAATGATAGATAAATTTATTGAGAAAGAAAATATGCACCTTGAAAAGTATTCCACACTTTCTCCAAGCGCACAGCAGCAGTTGGAATATCAGTTAAGTCAGGCAGAGAAGAATGGGGACACGAAGGAACAGGCACTTATACACTGTGGAATCTATTCCATAGAAGCTGCCATAACAGCTTATGTAAAGAAGTATGCAAAGACAAAGAAAGTAAAGGACCTTGTGGAGTCATTCAAAGAAGTTCTCGAAAGCAATCAGGTGCTTGCAAAAGCAAAAACCTTGGTTGCCACAGATGAAGAAGCGGCAAAAGCCTGCGCTGAAAGAGCGACGGCAGTTCGTGAAAAAATAGACAATGGACAGGACGCAGCTATTTTCAAAGATAAAATTGCCAAGCTTGACCCAATGCCGACCTTGAACAAAAAGGCTGAAGAGCTTAAGGGAAATGTCGCAAGAAGAACGAGCAGGATATTTGAGCCATACGGCGACACAATAACCAACAGAGAAGAAGCCAAAAGGCTTGTATCTCAGTTCACCAACATGAGTTCAGACTGCATTGCCGAGATAACTTCTGACCTTGAAAGTGCAATAAATCATGAGGTAATGGAAACAGGTTCTAAGATACTTAATGAATATCAGGAAAAACTCACAAAAATAGACGAAAGCTCCAATGAAAAACAGCTTGATTTCAATACTGTTGACCTTATCAAGGGCACATTGAACGGTATGAAAGAAAACGTCAATGTTATGTGTTCTGATGATTTTGCCACACAGACAGTTGATGACTTCGGTGAAACGACAACAGAAGAAAAAAAATACTATGAAAAGACAGGTCAGAAAGAAGAAAAGATAGCTGACGGTATTGAAAAAGTCAAGATAGGAACAAAGAAAGTAAAAAGCGGATCACACAGAGAGAAAGCCGGAACAAAAACAGTTCGCAATCCTTCAAAGCGTTGGTGGAAGATATTCACGCCTAAATATATTGAAAAAGACGTATATGTTACTGTAGATGACTACAAGGACGAAGATGTGTATGAAGACGTTATAAAGTATAAAACTATTATGCGTGATGTTTTTGAGGAGCGCACTGAGACTATAGAGAAATTCTCATGCGTGACTGCCGTAATCTCAGCAGGTCTTATCTCCCAGCTTCACAGAGCATTGGACGACGGAATCGAAAAGGCTCTTGAATATGCACAAGATCAGATAACGTCAATGAAAGATCAGTTCACTGCTATGTTTGATGAGCTTGACAGGATCATCAAAGAAAAATATGACGAGCTTGACAAGTGTGCAAACGACCAGCAGGCGAAAGAAGCCGAACTGAAAAAGAATAAGGAAACACTCGAAAGAATTGAGAAATTCAATTCTGAGATAGACAGTATTCTTGATATATGATCTTGAGAGGTGATAATTATGCTAAGTGGAGTAAAAAAATGTGCAGAAAGCGGAGATATTAAGGGGCTTCATTATATCTTTGTTGACTGCCTTGACGTTGACCCTACATTTGAAAAGTATAAAAGCGACTATGATTACTGTAAAAACATCAGCGGTTTTCTTGAGCCTTATCAGGAACTAACATCTTTTACATTTGATAAAAATAATTGGAACATGGAATATTGGCAGCATTTGAAAACAGATCTTACGAAAAACTTTTCAGACAAGCGTTTTCAGCACATGATACAGGTTGCAAGCGTGGTAAATGCTGATAAGATCGCTAGGCTTATAAAAGAAAGAAACGCTGCTAACACACCGAATATACAGCAGGTGAACAAGCCAAACGTTATCCACGAAAGAATGCAGAACAATACTGTCATGCCGCAGAGTTCAGCCAGCACATACGATCAGGCACAGATACTTGAAGCACAGCGCAGGCTTGAAGAAGAAAACCGTGCAGCAGAAATGGCTATCCAAGAACAAGAAAAGCGTAGAAGAGAAGCTATGGCAGCCTGCACAAAAGAGGAAGCTGACGCATCAAAAAAAGCAATAGGGGTCGTGGCGGCTGTGGCGGTAGCGGCAATAATCACAGTGGCTGTGTTGATAATAAAGTAAAACGACCCCTATACTGTATAAAAATTCAAAAAGGCAATTTTACTTATTGTATTTGGTCTGATCTTACCAAAATAACAAGAAGCTTTCCGAATGAGGAAAATGTCACAATCTCATATTGCTACGAAAGAGTTAATGATATACAAAAGATAAATGAGATAGAAAGTAAAAGTGAAAAATGGAAACTGATCGATAAATTCAAACTCAACGACGATAAAAATGAATATACTTTATATCATCAGAGAAATAAAGACAGAAAGCTGCTTGTAAATCTAAAAATAACACATTTAAACGAAAATACTAGATATTACACAAGAAAGAAGTGAAAACAATTGAAAGTACAACAGCAAAGAACAGAAACATCGGTCACAGCCCCCAGAAATAATACTATCACCGCACAGCCGCAAAACCTGAACATAGAAGTTTTGCAGGAAAATCTCGGTCACTGTCTAAGCATTATTGATGACGAGGTAATGAAAGGCTATGTCACAAAGCTAGATACCCTGCCTATAGTTAAGCTTGACGAAACGGCGCTTGAAAACCTTAATGCCATACATTTTTTCAGGATATCTGAGCTTGTATATCAGGAGGACGAGTTTTCTGTAGACAAGCTGTCTATGGTTTTTCACGCACTTTCAGGCAAACCATGCACACTTGTGCTTATGCTCAAAAGCGACGGAATAAAAACAGATTTTTACTTAGGTGCACGTCCTGATGATGACTATTCGGCAGGAACACTTTTTCAAATGCTAAAACAAAGTCTTATGGGCTTCTTTCCCGGAAGCCGCATAGAAGACTATTATGATGAAGATATGAAAAAGGATATTGACGCACTTGATGTCGGCTGTATCTCAAGTGTAACAAGCGTTGCCGATTATAAGCAGGAACAGGACAATATGACAAACAAAGAGTTCATACAGGGGCTTGAAAAGTTTGTATATGCCGTTCACGGCAAAGCATACACAGCAATGTTTATCGCAAACAACCTTTCCTATGATGAGCTTATGTTCCGCAAGAGAGAATACGAGCAGATATACACTCAGATATCTCCCTTTGCAAATATGCAGATGAGTTTTATGGTAACAGACGGCACAAGCACTTCCACAGGATCAAGTGAGGGAAAGACCACAAATCTGTCAAAAACCAAAACCAGCGGAACATCGACCACCACCACAAATTCTGTTACCGACACCAATGGAACGAGTGATACAGTTGGAACATCGGAAACAAAGACCGCTGGAGAAAGCGAATCAACTTCTGACGGCACAAGCCATACAAAAGGAAAAGCTGATACAGAGGTCACAACAAAAACAGTCGGAGCAAATGTAGGATTTGGTGGTAAGGATGGCGGCTTTTCAGCTGGTGCTAGCTATTCAGTATCCAAGAGTAAAGGTCACACCACATCTGTTTCAGACTCAGTTTCAAAAACACTTACCCATGGCTTCAATAATTCAACAAGCATAGGCACAAGCAAGACCCATGGAACAAACCAAAGCCAGAGTCTTTCAAAAAGCAGCGGCACAGGAACAAATGAAAGCAGTGCATATACATACGGCGAATCATTTAATTTGGTTGACACTCAGACCTTGACAGACTCTTTCGGAACGTCAAAAGGTGTTACGCTCAACACTCAGAACATGACGCTGACACTAATTTTGCAAAGATTGCAAAAGCAGCTTGAGCGTATTGAAGAATGCGAAAGCTTTGGTATGTGGAATTTTGCCGCATATTTTCTTGGCGAAACAGCCGCCAATACCTATAAATCAGTTATATCAGGAACCGACAGCGGTCTTGAAGCACAAGCGATAAATTCATGGCATAATGATGAAATGATACACGATATTCTCCCTTATCTACAGAACTTTCTTCACCCAAAATTCTCTTATTCAGGATTTAGCTATGACGGTGCAAGAAATATACCTGTAGACCCCTCAGCTCTTGTCAGCACTAATGAGCTTGCCATACATATGGGTCTGCCAAGACACTCTGTAATAGGTCTGCCTGTATCAGAACACGCAGCATTTGGGCAGGAAGTTGTAACAAGAAGAACAGATAAAAAGAACAACATCAATATAGGAAACGTATATAATTTTGGGCGTGAAACAGAAGCCGCTGTTGACCTTGACCTAAACAGTCTTTCAATGCACACCTTTGTTACAGGCTCAACAGGCTCAGGAAAATCAAATGCGGTCTATAATCTTCTGAATGAAGTAAGAAAGAAAGGTATCCCATTTCTTGTAGTCGAGCCTGCAAAGGGAGAATACAAAACAGTATTCAGCGACGTAAAATGCTTTGGCACTAACCCTCTCATGGGAGAACTGCTGAGAATAGATCCTTTCTCTTTCCCAAAAGGAATTCATGTTTTGGAACACATAGACAGAATAATAGAAATATTCAATGTTTGCTGGCCTATGTATGCCGCTATGCCCGCCGTATTGAAAGAATCCATAGAAAATGCCTATCGCACAGCAGGCTGGGACCTGGATATGTCTGTTAATGAAAAAATCGACGGTCTCTTTCCTACTTTTGACGACGTTCTGTCGGAACTTGAAAAAACGATCAAAAGCTCAGCCTATTCTTCTGATGCAAAAGGTGATTATATAGGCTCATTGTCAACTAGATTAAGATCACTGACGAATGGCATTAACGGCAGAATATTTGACAGTGATGAAATGGATCTGGCTGAGCTGTTTGACAAAAGTGCAATAATAGATATAAGCCGTGTCGGCTCAACTGAAACAAAATCACTTATTATGGGTCTGGTCGTAATGAAGCTTCAGGAATACAGAGCCACAAATTCAAATGGCATGAATTTGCCCCTCAGGCACATAACTGTGTTGGAGGAAGCACATAATCTGCTGAAAAAAACGTCAACCGAGCAGAGCGCAGAATCATCGAATATGGTCGGCAAATCTGTTGAAATGCTTACAAACGCTATTGCAGAGATAAGAACATACGGAGAGGGCTTTATCATAGTTGACCAAGCGCCTAACCTGCTTGACACTGCTGTAATAAGAAATACAAACACAAAGATCGTTCTTCGTCTGCCTGAAAGCAGCGACAGAGAAACTACTGGCGGTGCTATTGCTCTTGAGGATAAGCAATTCAATGAACTTTCAAAGCTGCCAACAGGTGTTGCCGCTGTTTATCAAAACGATTGGCAGGAAGCAGTTCTATGTAAAATGCCAAAGTATGAGCCATATTATTTCAGCCGCAGTAAGCAAAAGGCCAACCTGCCGACAATGACCAAAAAGAAAACTGAAATTGATGCTCTGCTTCATATTCTTATCAAACGTGATACTTCTCAGATAGACCAAGCAGAGCTTAAAGGCAGAGTAATGAGGTCAAATATATCCGCAAAGTCGAAAAAAGAGATACTGCTTAATTGGAACAGGCGCAATTTGGCATATGAATGGGCTGTTGCCGAATTGATAAAGAAAAACTATGACCTCTCAGACGTATTTAATGGCACGAATGAAATAGGCTGGGATAGGTTTTCACAGCTTAACGCTATTATGCGAGATAACCTGCAAAGCGAATTTGAGGGCTTTAGCAATGAAGAAATGTATACTGTAATGTATTATGTATGCAGAATAGAGCATAAGATCTATCCAAAAGAACCGATAATCGAAACTCTTAGAGTTAAATATCTAAAGGAGAGAGCATTCTGATGAACATAGAAGCACTTGATAAATTCGATAGAATGGAAACCAGCAAGCCCAAAGAAGCTGACAAGCCGTTTTTTGAGGATTCTGAGCCGCCTGATGATATGGTTTCTCCCATATTAGGCGGCATATCGAAATATGAACCAGAAAATTCACCATACTCTGAAATAAAAACTTCTGACATGCCGCACTGGTCTGATGAGCCGTTTTTTGAAGACTCTGAACCTCCAGAGGAAATGGATTCGCCAATACTCAGAGGGAATGAACTTAGCGATACTCCGTTCTATCCCGACTCTGATATGGAAGCGTCAGACGGTCCGCAATGGAACGATGATGCAATAGATATAGAAAGCCTGCTTGATGAAACTGATGAAACTGACGATCCTAACACAGCGGACGTTGACGATACCGACAAAATTTTAGGCTGTCCTATTGATGAACACGGCGGACACTGGGAAGGTGAAAGAGGAAATTCCAAATGGTTTCCAAATCTTGATGATATCCCTGGCAACCAAAAAACAAATCCTGAACAATTAACATGGAAAGAGATACTTGATAAATATGGCATTGACGGTATAACGTTCATAGACGGAGAACCTGATTTTTCTGAAATATCAAAGGGTACTGTAGAGATCGATAATTTCACAGATAACCGTTATGGCAAAGGCGGAAATTTTGATCAGGCTTGTGAAAAACTCGCACAACAGCGTGGCTGCACAAAGGAAGAAGTCAAGGCATGGATGAAAGAGAACAAGTACACATGGCATGAAAGATCAGATTGCAAGACCATGGATAAAGTGCCGACCGAAGTACATGGAAATGTACGGCATAACGGCGGAATTTCTCAAATAAAGAATTCACAGAATGAAATTGCGGATACCAAGGAGGTTTCATAATGAACGATATAATTTTTGGCGAATTGACCTATAATGGTGAGTGGACCAAAACAGAACATCTGAATCTATGGGGAAAAGATATTGATATCAAGATCATAGTTTCTGCATATGAAAATGAAAAGCCTAATATATCACAGCAAAATGCTTACCAAAAATTAATGACAAAATCCGATGAAATTTCGAAGGTCACTTTGGAAAAGCTCAAGGAATATATGCAGGAAAACAGCTATGATATTTGTGCATATGCCAACGTTGACAAAATTCCTGATGATGTATTTGAATTGGTCGCTGTTACTGAGATCCTATTCATGGAAAGCGGCTCATTCGGGATTATGTGCAATGCAAAATGGGACAGCCATGGCATAGCTATACTTTGCAAAGAAAATGATGTTGAAGTAGGGCCGCAGGATATTGTTTGGCTCGAAGAATAGTATATAAACAAAATAAATGGCCTGTTGATACAATGGGTCATTTATTTTGTTTACAGAAAACCGTGGAAAGCAAGTCCTATAAAAATAATCGTCATATATAAAAACAATAGATAAATTTTGTTAAAAGGAGAGTAGAAAAACAGTGAAATATATTGATTCTTTGTTAAGAATGTGGTAAAATATCCTTGTAAGCTTGTTACTGTAACATTTTTCATTGAAAGGTAAATAAAGATGAATAATATGGAGATACAACCAGAAGCTATTATAGAAATCGTCGGTACACAATATAACAATCGTGCCATTAATCACAAAGATCTAATGCTATCACAAAAGCTTGTTATGAAACATCAATTAGACAATCCACATGATCCTAATGCTGTCGTAATAACAACCAATACCGCAAAAGAATTAGGTCTACTACCAAAAGGGTATGCTTCACTTTATGCACCGGCAATAGACAGCCAAAAATATAGTTTTATTGTTGAAGTAATCAAAACAGAGTATGATCCCGAAAGACCAATACTTATTGTAAAAATTACGGCAGAACATATTGTCCGTAACGAACAAGAGGTTGAGAACAGCATTTTGAAATATATTCAGAATATTGCAAATGGTCACGCTCAAGAAAAAAACGAATACATAAAGTTTATCTATTCTAAGACAGTTGACTTTAACGAACTTGTTATCTGTTTGAACAAGGCACGCTTATATCAAAAGCTTTACAGCCTTTTGACCGATCTCAACAAAAATAATATAATTGAATGCCCACAAGCTGCATATACCCCATCTTCAAGAGACAAACTTCTGAAAGTCACATATGATCTTAAAACCGACATCGGTGATATCTTAAAGCAAATACAGAAAGAATACAATGAATCTCTCGATATAGATGATGATGATGAATACATCAGGATACAGAGTGAAATTCGTGAGAGGCGAAAAAAATTTCGTGCATATAGCGACTTTTTTATATCTTGCTATGAAGTGATCGATAAATTCGCATATTCAGAACTGACAAACACTAATGCTGTGGCTGATGTGCAGGAAAATGAATTATCTGATACAGTTATAGTTTCAGATAATACCACCAAAACATCGGATATATCGAAAAATGAAGCTGTCAAAGAATCCTCTGTTTTCACTGAACAGGAATTTTTGACGTGGCTCATGACCGACAGTAAAGTTTCTGAATTGACCGCAAGGCAATTCATCTCAGACATTCACAGCATTGAAAAACTTTATCAAACGCTTTTTGGCGATAGAAAAAAACTGCTTGGCACTTCTTCGGCTGAAAATGCTAAAGTGATGATAGAATCACTTATCGTAAGAGAAGAATATATTGATGCCAACGATAGACGGCATAATAATTTTAATATAGCTTTAAATATGTTTGCTAAATTTGCAGATATAACTGTTGAAAGCTTAAAATCTTCAATTGAAAATAAAGATACAAAGTTGTCTGAACACACAGAAAAATATATCGTAAAAACAGTGGACTTTAATGATCCAAATAGTTGTACTTATTGTAAGCCTTGTGCTTTCAGGATCAATAAGCAGTCATTTTCTGCAGGAAGCTGGCTCGATTTATATAAAAAATATTTGATCCTTCTCCACACAAATAGTAATTATACGAAACAGCTTAATAATTTGATTGGCAGATCATTATATGGCAATAGTATAGACTTTGCAGATAAAAATCATAAACACGAGCTACGCAGGGCTCTTGAAGTATCATATGATTTCTATGCAGAGGGAAATTTGTCTGCCGCTGATATTATCAGGCACATAAAATGCTTAATGGATATATGCTCTATATCTTATGATCGTATGGTAATAGAGTACATTACTAACGATAAAACAGGTGATGTAACAGTTAAGAACGGCATTTCATCAAATCATGAGCAAGCAGAAGTTCTTACAGCATCAAAACAAACATCAGCTGAAAACCCCATTGATATACCAATGGAAAATGACAATATACAAAATGGTAACGATATTTCTGGCACAAATGGCAACGAAACAGATACATCCGACTTTATCGAATTTGTTCCCGATACAACAAAAAAATTCGTATTAAAAAATGCGGTCATAGAAATACTATCCAGTGACGCTACAGATATAGCAGAATACAAAAATCATAAAAATGGTATAAACACCAAAAGCTTTCGTGATATTCTAAAAAAATATTACGATAAAAATGTGAACCTTTTTGAACTGTCAAGGCTTCTGATGTTAGATAAAACTTTTAAACCTGCAGGAAAAGGATATTATGTGCTGAATCCAGAACAACTTTCTCAAGGGAAAACTGCCAGTGAGACAAAGATCGTAACAGCAACAAATGAAAATGTTGTGCAGAAAAGTACAGACAAAGTAAAAGATAACTCCCCTGTTATGCTTGATGATGAGCCGCCCGAGGACAAAGCTGAAAACAGCGAGAGCAATATAAGCACCGACACGATTTTAGAACTGATGAAAGAAAATTGTGACAAACCTCAGTATGAAGATGGATTTGGTACTTATGAAATAAAAACGCTTCTTGCCAATAAGGGTATCGTTGATATTTCAGAGGATACCATAGAAAGCTTGATGTCAGAATGTCCGAAGCTGAAAGAAATAGAAGACGGCTATTATGTGCTTACCGACAGCGAAAACGATACTGTGGATAACAAGCCAGATAGTCTGCTTACGCAGGAAACACCTTTGACAGCGGCCGAAAGTCCTGTGCCGCAGGAAAGCATACCGACCGCAAATGGTCATATTGTTCTTGACATTAACGGCAAAACCACAGAAGCATATGACTACTCTGACGCACTTAAGAAGGTCTGTGAATTTGCAATAAATCATGAGCCTTTCAAAATGGCTCGTATCGCAGGTCAAGGTATACAGCTGCGTGACCAAAACGTGTTTTATCGTAAAGCCGTTCCTGTGTATGGTTACAATAGGCTGTCAAATGATCTGCAAGTCATGAATATTGACAACACCGCAGAATTGCAAACTATCACAAATGAAATAAAAGATTATTGTCAGTTGGACGATGATGTGGTCAAAATTATTAGCAAGTGAGGATTGTTAAATGGATAATGCTACAAAAATAAAAGATGAGTTGGACGTTCTCTGTACTGAATACAAAAATAACAAATCGCAACTAAGTGTAGAGAAAACAAAAAGAGTGTCAAATCTGCTGATTGAACTCACTTACTGCAAAGACAGTGACATTTCTGATGTTGCGTTCCAGCTCTCACGATTTTCAGCAGATGTTGCAAAAATGTACTTTGAAAGTATAACTATCATCCGAAAAGCACCAATCGAATTGATCGACGAGATTTTAAAGGCTCTTATATCTACAATTAAAGATCCTAGCAGAACACAATTTTATGTAAATAAATTTGTGTACGCTGTTATTGTAATAACGAAAAACTATACAGACAAAGCTATTGAATCTAATGAGTTGCCTTTCATTGTTGCATTCGTTGCAGATTTTGCACTGAGATCTCCTGCCAACAAAAAGAAAATGATTAAGCTTGTGAACAATACAAGCGGCAAAATATATTTGCTTGATTATTCAAAAACCGATAAATCCCAAATAGAAAGCATATGGAAAATCACAAATAATATTTATTCTGAATTAGAGAGTAACATAATAAAGGCTTTGATTGGAGATTGGGCCGCAAAATACGGTTTCAATACAACTAAAAAAAGTGAAAAGCCACAGGTAAAAGAGAATGTTACAAGCCAAAACAGCGAACATTCACCGCAGGAGGATAAACAAGCTCCAGTTTCAACAGCAAAGCCAATTGCGCCAGACAGCTCTTCTCAAAAATCTTTGCCACAAGAGAAAAAGACGCAAAGCATTGAGGCTGTCAAAACAACAAATGACGATAAGATATCTAAGTCTGAAAATGCAAAAGTGCTTCCAGCTATGAATAACGTTACCACATCAGATAAGGTGGAGAACAAACAGGATAACGTTGCAGAGGTAATGGCAAAGAAACTTTATAACAGCATACGCAGAGATATGACTAATGAGAAGAATGCTCTTGTCTCTGCATTTGCGGATATGCTGACGCCTGTCAGCAAAGCTTTTGAGTCAGTTCAGGGTGAGATAAGCAAGAGCCGTGTGCTAGGTGCTGAAAACGTGGTGCTAAAGCGCCAAACAGAAGAGCTGAAACAACAGTTAGCTGAAACAAGATCACAACTGCAATCAGCAAATCAATCGCTGATTGCTGAAAAAGAGAACAACAAAGAGCTAAAGAACCAGATCACCGACCTTGAAAACAAAAAATCAGATCTCGACCAAAAGCTTAACGAAGCCTATACTATCAACAGCCGTGAATCTTCACTTGAAGCTGAAAAGGTGCGCTCAGAGCTGAAAAAGGCATTTGCCTTTCTGTATGAAGACTGGCTTGAATATGAATTTTCTGATGTGAGCGAAGAAAATTACGAATCGTTGCAGGCAATAATAAAAAAGACTTTCCGTGCGCTTGAAAGAAACGGCATAGATTTTAAGGGAGAAAAATAATGAAAAATGGATCTTATTTTGGAATCGATTTTGGAACAACCAACACATCGGTATATTTGTATAATTATGAGCATGGCAAGGGAGCTATCGGCACCGGCTATGGAACAAACGGAAGAGACATCACCCCATTCAGTTCTTGCATAGCAATATCCAGAAACAAAGATAATGATTTTAAATTTGGACGTGAGGTCAAAGAAAAAATAAACGAATATGCAGATGACTACAAGATAGTAACTTCATTCAAATCACTGCTGGGAACTGACGAAGAGATAGTTGTAAACGGAGTAAGATATACAGGTCAAAAGCTTGCTGTTCTGTTTTTGAATTATGTAAAAGAAACTGTTAACGCTATAAGGCCTGACTTTGATGAAGCTGTATTTTCAATACCTGTTGATTTTTCAGCAAGAGCAAGAACAGAATTGCTTGAGGCTGCCAAGTGCATTGGCATAAAGGTAAAAGGGTTTGTGAGTGAGTCATCAGCCGCCTATATCTCTAAAATAAATGATATCAAAGCCTTTTCAAAGGTCATGGTGATCGACTTTGGCGGAGGTACGCTTGACCTGAGCATATTAAATCTCAAGGACAAAAAAGTATACGAAGACGCTGTTTACGGCATAAAGTTCGGCGGCGATGATATCGACAAGGAGCTTGCTTTAAGATTGCTGCCTAAAATTTATCCTGGCGTTGAATTTGATGAGCTTGATTCCCCAAAAAAAGATAAGCTCATGAACGAAGTCGAACGTATGAAGATAGAATTTACCGAGTATGACGATTATACCATGACTTTGGGCGAAGGCTCAAGACCTGTTGACATTGATTATGATACATTCTCCAATATCATAACTCCACTTATTACTGATAATATTTTTGACGCTATCGGAAATGTCATGAAAATAGCTAACGTTAGTGCTGATAATATTGATGCGGTCATACTCGCAGGAGGCTCGAGCAATCTGCGACCTTTTGCAGATATTATCCTTTCCATGTTTGGCGAAGAAAAAATAATATTCGATGACGAGAACAACAGATATCAATGGATAGTTGCCAAAGGCGCTGCAATAACCTCAGCGGCAGAGTGCGATTTCAGACTTGGCGATGATATCTGCATATTACTTAGCGACAATGAAAAGTATCCTGTACTGAAAAAAGATGAAAATAAAGTGGGAGATAAAGTAGAAAACTTGTCTTTCTCTTTGACCACCGACTCTTATGACGCACATTTCATCTTCACCGATTCTACAGGCAAAACACGTTATGCTACTATTCTTGCCAACGCTAAAGGATATGTCAACGAGAACTTTGATATGTCAGTTGAAATAGGCAAAGATCAGATAGCAAGGGTCGTTATCAAGAATAAAGATATGGGAACAGGTTATCAGGTAAAAAGCGAGATAAATAAGCTAAGGTTTTATTATGACCTAAAGGATATCGAGGGATAGTATCATGACAGAGTCTAATATAAACATCACTTCAAATGTATATATCAGAAAAGATCTTGACATAACAAAAGACAGAGAATATACGAAAAAAATAACAGGAGTAAAGCGCCTTACTGATATAAGAAATCGCTACATTGGGACTGAAAATATCCCACTTAACGATGCTCAGAGAAAAATAATGGAGGGCAATCAGACCTGTTCATATGCTAAAAGCGGCGAAATGTCATTTGGACCTGTCATGGTAAATGGCAAGCTTGAATGGGTAAACAGGTGTGAATATACAAAGTGTAAAGGTTTTGGCGGATGCAAACCACTACATATCCAACGTACACCCGTACCTGAGGAACAAACTGAGGATATAGAAAGTCTGCAAGAATTTATGAAAAAGCTTGGTATCGTAAAGAAAGACGATATTATATCAGTTAAAATAGACAGAAATGTTGCAAAGCTTAAAGAAAGTCCCAAGAAATTCATAGCACCACGAGAAAATTCTGTCAAAGAAATAAAAGAGTCTATCAGCAAATATACCGAGATAACCGAGCCAAGCTGTATAATAAATGCACCATTGGAAACTCACATCATTTTAAATTCTGGACCTGGAACAGGAAAAACGTATACGATAATCCAAAGACTTATGTATATTCTAAAAAACGACCTCTGCCCTGCCGAAGATATATATATACTTTGCTATACCCGTTCGGCAAAAAAGGTTATTGAAACTAAACTTGAACAAGCTATTGCTGATGATATAATTCCGCCTGCCGCTAAAAATATATGTATTTTGACATTTGATTCATATGCAACATATTTTCTTATGGAAATGAAAGAACAAGGCGTTATCAAAGAAAACTTTGATAAATATGACTATAACGAACGTATAAAGCTGTTTAACAAATACATATCAAAAGAAGATTTTGAAGATATCAGCTACTTTGTGGTCGACGAGATACAAGACCTTGTAAATGAACGTGCTGAAATGGTATTAAAAATACTTAGCAATTTAAAATGCGGATATCTGCTCGCCGGAGACCGCTGTCAGTCGATATATGATTATGAGGCTGATAAAGATGCAACTATTGATTCTGTGGAATTTTATAAGAGAGCTGAATCACTGTTTCCCAAGGATATGCGTCGATATGAGATAACTGTAAACCGCAGACAGACAGCCGAACTTGCCAAAGAAGCGGCCAAAATGCGTCAAGTGTTGTTAAATGACAGCTTTGTCAAGCAGAATGAATACGCAAAAAACGTGTCTTTAAAATACTTAGGCAAAACAAAGATCGAAACGTACATAAAAGCGCTTGATCATGCGCCCACAGTTTCCACTGCGATACTTTGCCGCAATAATGGTGAAGCTGAATATATAAGCAGCCTTTTATGCAAAAAAGGTATACCGCATAATTTAAACAGAGGTGTCAACAATACGGCTTCTCTTCCAAGATGGATAGCCGACGTTTTCTGGGATCATTGCTTTGAAAATATCAGCAAAAGCGACTTCATAGAAAGATTCAAATTCAGATGTTCTTGTGATATCGATCCTGAGATATTATGGAAACACCTTTGCAAATTGACCAACACAAAGGATGACACCATAATAAATGTGTCCAAGCTGACCACTGCGCTTACAGTTTCAAATAATATACCCAACGATTTTTATGGAAAACCACCTATGCTTACCGTTTCAACGATACATAGAGCAAAAGGCAGCGAGTTTGATAAAGTAATTCTTATTGAATCAGCCATTGACACATCTTCAAAAGGCGCCGAAGAAGCAAGAATACAGTATGTTGCACTTACACGTCCTAAAATGCAATTTGAGACAATGAGTAAAACCACAAGATATTTTATGCGAATTATGTCTGGACGTGTGATTGAAACAGGACTTCATAACATTTATAAAACGCTCAACAGATATTGTAAATGTATCGCTGTTGGTCTTACAGGAGATATTGACGTTAATTCATTCGTATCAGGTAATTTTGATTCCATACTTGATCTACAGCAGTATATTATAGAAAACGTGAAGCTTTATGATGAACTCTCAGCAAAACGTTCTCCTGTTACAGGGCGTTATGAGATATGCCACAAAGGTCGCTGCATTGGAAGCCTTTCTAAGGAAATGATTGCTGAGATCGACTTAGGAGTAAGATCCACTGACTACAAATACAATCTTCCCAAAGAATTGGAAAACTTATATGTCAGCGGAATCACAACAGAAATATTAAAACAATTTAATACAAATGTTCCCATAGAATATCAAAAGTCCAAGATCTGCTTTGGAATACAGATAACCGGACTTGCTAGACTTATATTTGAAAAGAAGTGATGAAATGACTTTCTATTCTGAATTTTATAATGTTATAGATGATATTACAGATCATCTTAAAAAAGACTTTATAGGTCCGATAGACGAAAACGAAATACTGGAAATGGAAGACCCCTTGAGCCGTTATTCACTAGGAATACTCTATGCTCAGCCAACAAACAAAAATTCCGAAAATATTGATGAAAGCATCTCTGCAGAGGAAATATTTGAGGATGAATTGGAAAATGACGAAAAGAGCCAGAGTTTCAGCGTATTCAAACCATCCACAATGGGTATCTCTTTCGTTTGCGCGTCAAATGATGAGATCAGTATTTCATTTAATTATGCCGTTTATAATCATTCTGAAAAAGCTATAGCAAATAATGACAAAGAAGTAAAGCGACACTATTATTCAAGAGAAGCAAGACGCTTTACAACTAGAGTCAAAGTACCTGAGCATATATGCAACACAATCATTTCCAATAAAGAAAACACTGATATAACCATGTTCCTCCATGTAAGAAAAATAAACGATGATAACAGTGAACTGCTCACAGTGTCCGTAATAAACAAAAACAAAGTGGGAAACGAATTTCAGGCAAGCAATACAAAAGCTTTATTTCAGTGTCAGCTATCCATAGAAAGTCAAACAGGGTTTATGCCTTTATACAGAAGAAACACTCACAGGTCTTTGGAAGAAGAAAAAAACGATATGCTCTATGACTCTGTAAAAAATTACTCTTATGGTCATGGCTGTTCTTCCGCATATTCGCAAAATGGAGAAATGATATATGAAGTAAGGAGCGAGTTCATTCCTCAATATAGAATGCTTCAAATGATGCCTAAGCTGCTAAATAATTCAAAATATTTGTTTATGAAATATTGGGAAAACGCAGATAAGGACACAGCTTGCAACCAATTTGAGGCTTTTATCAAACAATATGAAAAATGGTATACAAGTCTAAAAAGCAACAACGAATTGATATCCAGATTTCCAAATGCAACTGAAAATTCATTTAAGAATATAGAAAAATGCGTTTCAAGGCTTTATAAGGGCGTAGCTGTGCTGAGAAATAATGATAACGCTTGGGATTCCTTTTTGTATATGAATGAAGCAATGCTTATTCAGCGTATAAAAACCAAACACTGCTCTGCCGACGCTGTCAGTTGGTATCCTTTTCAAATGGCATATATACTCCAGATAATACCCGATATCGTTGATGACAAGTCTCCTGATCGAGACAACGTAGATCTTTTATGGTTTCCAACAGGCGGCGGTAAAACAGAAGCTTATTTGGGATTATCAGCATTTGCAATATTCTTTCGCAGGATCAATGGCGCAACGCAGGATATAAACGGCGTAACTATAATAATGAGATACACCCTGCGGTTGCTTACTCTCCAGCAATTTGAAAGAGCAACTGCGCTTATTTGCGCCTGCGAACATATACGAAAGAAATATAAGATACCAGGCAACGAGATATCTATCGGTTTGTGGATAGGCTCAGGAATGACCCCTAACCATATAAAAGACGCTTCTGAAACGCTAAAGAAAATTCGTGAAAATGCCGCTGCAACAATATATGAAGCTAACCCTATGCAGATAACAAAATGTCCATGGTGCGGCGCAGAGATAAATGTCAATGGTTACAATATCGTTGATAATACCATGAACATATCCTGCTGCAATAATCATGATTGTGAATTTCACTATCATTTGCCTATATATGTTGTAGATGACGACATATACAAAATAGCGCCAACGTTCATTCTTAGCACAGTGGATAAATTCGCCAGACTAACATGGGAAGAGAAATCAGGAAATCTTCTTGGAGCAAACGGCTGCAAACCGCCTGAACTTATCATACAAGATGAGCTTCACCTTATATCAGGACCGCTTGGCTCAATAGCAGGTCTATATGAAATGGCTATAGAAGATATCTGTAAACATTATGGAAAAACGTCTAAGATAATAGCGTCTACTGCCACTGTAAAAAATGCAGACGATCAGATCAGAATACTCTACAACAGGAAAATGACGCAGTTCCCACCTAACGGATTAAGTCACACTGATTCTTTTTTTGCAATTGAAGCAGATCAGGACAAAAGGCCTGCAAGAACTTACGTCGGTCTTTGCTCTATCGGCTCAGGCACTTCAGAATTACTGATAAAAATATTTGCATTGCTCACCTTTTTAAAACATATTTACAAGCTTAAAGGTCTGCCGCCAGACGTTGTTGACCAAATTTATACGCAAATAGGTTATTTCAATACGCTCAAAGAACTCGGCTCTAATTCGATAATTATTTCTGACCGTATCTCAGCTGAGATAAAATATCTTGCATCATATAAATTCAAAAAGGAAGCTGAAAGCGTTGGATTAAAGGTAAACGGAAAAGATGCCCATATACCTTCGTATAAAAAGAACGACGAACTTACTAGCCGAAACTCTGCGAAAGAGATACAAACTGTGCTGGAAAGGCTATCTCACAAATACACCGATCCAGATTGTTATGATTATGTAATGGCTTCAAATATGCTTTCAGTGGGAATAGATATCGACCGACTAGGCATAATGTGCGTGTATGGCCAGCCCAAATCAAACTCTGAATATATACAAGCAACAAGCCGTGTGGGAAGAACTAATCCTGGTCTTGTCATATCGCTTTATAATAATATGCGTTCCAGAGATAAATCTTACTATGAACAGTATAATTATTATCACCGCACCTTTTATAAGTACGTCGAAGCAACAAGCGTCACATCATACTCTCCTCGTGCTATAGAAAAAGCCCTGCACTGTGCTATGATGACAATTATACGCCATACCATTCCAAAATATAATCCAAATGAGGGTGCTCGTAAATTTGTCAGGGATGATAAAGATATAGAGCAGATAAAACGAATCATGCTTGAACGTGTCGAAAGTATCGAGTCCAGAATAAGAGATTATGCAGAAGAATGGCTCGATTATTACCTTGATTGTTGGTCCACTCTGACAGAGCGGCTTCCAAATAAATTAGTTTTTACCGATTATCATAATGAAGATATTGCTTTGTTCAGAAGCGCAGATAATCAAAACGGCTCAGATATTCCTACCATACTTAATTCTGTACGAAATGTTGAGCCAAACGCAAATATTTATTTTACCAAAAGATAGGGGGCAATTAAATGCCTAAACCAAATTTCAGAAAAAAAGTCAAAGACGAAAACAATGGCATATCAACATATTCAGACAAAAAGATCTCCGTTGGAGATATAAGAAAAACTCAGCTTATCACTACATATGGTGTTGGCGCTATAGTTGACTTTAAGAACGATACTGTTGTTATCGCTTCTACAGACGATTGGGACTATTCCCCTAATGACGCTTATGAGGTAGAAAATCGAAAAATATTCAATGAAAATCTTTCTGTAATAACAGGCGCAGAATACTTTCTCATGCCACGAACAACTCAAAGCACCAATAGCTTTTCACAAAGCAAAGATATTCCATCTTACATATTTCCAGAAAAACTTCATTGTTCTAACTGCGGCAACATCTATGATTTTCGGGAACTAGATATAAAAGAGCGTCACAAATGTCCTAAGTGCAAAAGCACCCTCAATGCGTCAAGATTTGTTGTCGTTTGTCCGCATGGTCACATGGACGATTTCCCTTACGATTGGTGGGTACATAATGGTAAACCCTGCCCGTCTGGAGTAAAATCGCCAAGAATAAAAATGACTAACATCAATAATCGAACCGATATTGACAGCCTGCGACTTGAATGTACCGAATGCGGTGCTTCCAGAAGTATGGTGCAAGTATTTTCCGAAAATGCACTATCAGATTTTCAATGCACTTGTAAACACCCACATTTTAAAGACCCTCTGGCAAAAGCGTCATATGGCTGCCATGATAAAATGCGTGTAAGATTGCGTTCAGGCTCAGGCGTTTATTTCCCGTTAACAAAATCGGCACTGCTTATACCGCCATGGAGCAAGAAAGTGGTAAACGCCATACAAAAGGATTATGAAATACTAAGCGCACTTGACGAAAGCAAACTAGCATCGGTAATGCGCAATAAGCTTAACGATCCTGAACTAAGTGATGATGAAATAATACGCTCGTGGAACGCTGTAAAAATATCTATGGAACAAAAGCGTGAACGCACCGAATTATCTGTATATGAAGACGAGTATGCGATCTTGTCTAAAGGCGACAATGATAGCGAGGGTAATTTCTCATCATATCCCTCTGCTGTTCCGCAAAAATATCAGGAGTATTTTAATAGGCTTACAGTGGTCGACAGGCTGACCGTTACTCTGGCTTTTACGGGATTTACAAGAATAATCCGTAATGAAAGCAATATCGTTCCAATTTCACAATATCCAAAGAAATGGCTGCCGGCGGTCGAATTAACCGGCGAAGGAATTTTCATCGAATTTAACAAAGACAAGGTCGACCATTGGAGAAAGGCTCATTCTTCACGCTATAAAAAAATGAAAAACGCAATGGAAAGCAATAATTTTGTTTTTAACGCTTTCTCTGAAACCTACGTCATGCTCCATACTTTTGCCCACTTGTTTATTCGTGAGATATCCAATATCTGCGGATACAGCACCGCTTCCATAAAGGAAAAGATATATAGCGAGATAGATGAAAAGAACGATAATGTAAAAATGTGCGGAGTATTGATCTATGTTTCATCACCTGACAGCGACAGCAGCCTTGGCGGACTCATAAGCATAGCCGACGATAAAGATGTTTTTGAAAACATTTTGGATAGTATGCTTGAGCATGCAAGCTGGTGCAGCGGCGACCCACTGTGTATATCCTCAACAAAACAAGGCTATAAAAATCTAAACTATGCGGCTTGCCATGATTGCACCCTATTGCCGGAAACATCTTGCGAACGTTTTAATTGTTTTCTTGACAGAGCCTCTATAGTTGGCTTACCGGACAACCCGACCCTGGGATTTTTCATTTAGCCACAAAAACAGGACCTTACCACATCGGTAAGGCCCTTTTTTATCACATCACCTATGTTTCCTAATCACGGGTAAAAAGCCCCTCAAATTGCTCAACATTCAGCTTCTTAAGGAGCTTCATCAGCTTTTTGGCTTCTTCTTTTGTGATATGAGTTGTTACATCTTTAGATATCTCGCCG
Source organism: Ruminococcus sp. RTP21359st1_H3_RTP21359_211015 (assembly GCF_040909065.1). Classification (NCBI taxonomy): domain Bacteria; kingdom Bacillati; phylum Bacillota; class Clostridia; order Eubacteriales; family Oscillospiraceae; genus Ruminococcus; species Ruminococcus sp. RTP21359st1_H3_RTP21359_211015. The sequence goes on along the minus strand of NZ_JBDGDD010000001.1, from coordinate 167,822 downwards.
TCTTTATCCAACAGCTTTATGCTGCTGCTAAGCGTTTGCAGATATCCGCACCACATTGCATACAGCGCTCTGATTTTCACTTGTCCAACTTCTTCTTTCCAAAAAAAACAAATCAAACAGAATATCCACCTCGTCTTTTACAGGAATGAATATCACCGCCGCCTCTTGTCCCCCAAGAGAACGGCGGTATCTACACCACGCTACTTTTCAGTAAGATATTCATTTCTGTCAAACAACTGCTCAATTGAAAGATTTTTAAACCTCGGAATGTTGTATCCAAACGGCGAGTTGAGAGCCTTTACAAAGTCTTTCGTATAGCCGTGATTTTTTAAAAGATCGTCCTCATACTTTATTTTCTCTTCTTGCTTTGTGTCATCTTCCCTTTTCGTGATACAGCGCTGCATAACATAATGATAAATGGAGAAGTAAGAATCCACTGTACGAATATCTCCTATGTATTTTTTCAGTTCACGAACTACAGTAAGATGAGCAATACAGTTGCGGTATTTTCTTGTCATGCTGCTGTCTGCATTATTGATATCAACTTCAACGCACTTGCGCAGCCGCTTGTTCTTTTTCAAAAACAAATTCGGCGACTCATCACGATCATCACAAAGTTCACAAAGCGTCTGTGAAAGTATCCTGTAGTCATTTTTCAAGTTCTTTGAAGCCAACTCAGGAATTATCTCCTTATACAGCCCAAAATCACGTTCAAGGCAGTGTATCGCAATAACATACCTTGCATTGACATTCACAAGATTTTTCACCAGCAGATACATGACCGTAAGATAAAGCCCGATAACAGCCTTTGCCCTCTCCTTAGCCACGTTTTCTCTGCCCTTTGCCTGCTGTTTCACATTTTTGAAATCATCAAAGCTGATGTTCTTTATCATTCTCGCAAGCTCACTGCGCTTTGCTTCCAAAGAACTGTTCATGTCAGGAAATTCCACACAACTCTTGTAATAACGCTCTATCTGCGTGTCAGGGATACCCCCAAGAACAAACATGACAACTTTCTCATTCTTAGCCACTTCTCTTATCTTCTGAGCGTTCGCATACTTGATAAGGTATACAAACCGAGAGGACTCGATAACATTGTTTGTTATAAAATTTCTCAGACCATGTATGCCCTTGCCTTTTTCTTTAAGTTTTAAAATCTCGCTTATCCTATCGTCCGTGATCTTGTCGTCTATACCGAGTATAGTCAGTGCGTCACGGAACATCGTAAGCTTCGCCGAAGCCGCAGGCTTTCTCATGGAAGCAATGTTCTTTACGATAAAAAGCTCGTTGGTTATCCTCTGGCTGTCATTGAACAGCTTGTAGCCCGCCGTAAGCTCACACTCAACATCAACAGCAGAGCTTTTCATTATCTTCAAAAACTCCTTGATGTTATCAAACTTGCTGATAAGCGTTGTAAGAAGGTCGTTTATCTCCTTGCCGTCAAGAAAATATGTAAGCATATATATCATTTTGGAGAAATACAAAAGGTCAGACGCATTCTTCTTTTCACTGTCAAGAATTTTCTCATCAAAATCCATGTCAGCCTTGCCAAGCTCCTTGATAACGTCACCGTTCATGTGGTCGGCGATATTTTCAAAATCATTCCTAAATTTGCCCCAAAGCTTTGCTGCTTCATCAGCATATATCCCCTCTTTTTCATCATCGGTCATTGAAAAACGCAGTTTACGCACAAGAGCTTCGCCTGCGACAACGTCATTTCTGTAGTAGTTGCAGAAAAGCAGAAAATCCATAAGCTTGTACATCTTTGAGCGCACAGAGTCATATTGCTTGTCCTTAAATCTGAAGCCGTATTCGTCCAGCATTTTCTCACGAAGCTTTTTGATAGAAAAACCGAGATTTTTCTGAGATTTAAGCACAATGAAATCATAATAAAGGCGTATGATATCATCAGCCTCATAGCCTTTCATCATATCAATAAGCAAGCTGATATTGACCTTGTTACCCTGGATAAAGTCCTTGTTTATGGACTTTAAACGTTCCTCAACAAGATAGTCAAGAGTGTCTCTGTATTCGGGATAAATATTGTTAATAAAACTGTAAAGGTCAAATCTTTTTGCACCCGATTTATCATGAAAAACACACTGTCTTATCTGTCCCACAATTGCAAGCATATGATAAACACGCTTTTTGTATGCTTCCGAAGCTCTTGTATCCTTTGTCTTTGGCTCTTCAAGGCCGAAATAGCCAAGACGCTTAGTTTTCAGCAGGGCATTGAATTTGCTAAGACTTTTTCTGATATTCTCTTTCTTATCGTCGGATAAAGTGCTGCCATTAGGATTAGTAAAAACTTTATAAGTGTTAAATGTGGAAAGATACCCCATGAAATCGTAATTGCTCTCATCGCCTTCCCCAAGCATATTGTTCAGGGCATAAACGATATTCGTTACATACACCGCAAGTATCTTTTCAATATCCAGAATGTTGTAAATAAGCTGGATATGTATATTGTCATCAAAAGTCTTGCCGAAAAAGCGCTTTTCAAGCTCTGATTTAAGCCCCAGCATATCCCCTCTTACAGGCGAGCTTTCACCGCTTCTGTGAGTAGGGTTTGAAGTGTTTATTTCCACTCCGCTCTCAAAGCCATGCTTGCTTGAGAAAGTGATGTTTACTTTGGTTACACCACAAAGCTCGATATTGCTGTTGTCCTTTGAAGAAAGCTGAGTTTGGTTGTAGTCATTATTATCCACCTCATATTCAAGCACAGCAGAATTGCCCTTGCCGAAAGAGGTTATGTACATTTTATTTTCGCTGACAAGAATAGACTTCATTCCTGCCGCCTTTACGGAGGATTTTTTCTTCTCTGCCGCAGGTGCAATGACCTCTGCAGCATGCATGGCAGCGATCGCAGGAACAGCGTTATTATTTATCTCAGCCGCTTTGAGCTGTCTGGCTTTTTTCTGAGCCTCACGCCGCTCTCTAGGCTTCATTTTATTCTTTTTTGCCATAAACATCACTCCTTATATTAGTTATCCCTTAGCGCATTGAGCGTTAAGGGATTTTTTTATTTGTTGATTTCGATGTTAAACTTTGCCAGTTAGTGCAAATTCGCACCAGTACAGTAGAGGACGTAAATTTTGATGCAGAGGACTTCAGTTTTAGACTAGTGCAAATTCGCACCAGTGTAGTAGTCGAGGGGTGTAAGAATATAAAAGAAATATTGTTTTAGACTAGTGCAAAATTGCACCTGTGTAGTAGTGTAACAGATGAAGAGGTAGAGGAATCCATGTTTTAGACTAGTGCAAATTTGCACCAGTGTAGTAGGTCAAAGTTGACAAAATAATCAATGATATTCTGTAATAAAACACCAAACTTATTTTATCGACGCTTTAATGTATATATATTATACCATTTTCAGACACAAATGTCAATAGAAAGTGGCTATTTTATATAAAGCATTTTCATCACCTCCCGTCTGTTGTTATTTCATCTCATTCCCCAATCTCCTTGACAGCTGCGATAGCGCAGTCAAGTACAGCTACAATGATAGCCGTAAGGATCGTCTTTCCCATTTTTATC
>NZ_JBDGDD010000001.1:163784-164187 GCF_040909065.1 Ruminococcus sp. RTP21359st1_H3_RTP21359_211015 | reverse complement strand
TTGACAGCTGCGATAGCGCAGTCAAGTACAGCTACAATGATAGCCGTAAGGATCGTCTTTCCCATTTTTATCACCTCCTGTCTGTTGTTATTTCATCTCATTCCCCTATCTCCTTGACAGCTGCGATAGCGCAGTCAAGTACAGCTACAATGATAGCCGTAAGGATCGTCTTTCCCATTTTTATCACCTCCTGTCTGTTGTTATTTCATCTCATTCCCAATCTCCTTGACAGCTGCGATAGCGCAGTCAAGTACAGCTACAAGGATAGCCGTAGGGATCGTCTTTCCCATTTTTATCACCTCCTGTCTGTTGTTATTTCATCTCATTTCCCAATCTCCTTGACAGCTGCGATAGCGCAGTCAAGTACAGCTACAAGGATAGCCGTAGGGATCGTCTTTCCCAT